>NZ_JABXJH010000126.1:0-2194 GCF_013373675.1 Bacteroides sp. L10-4 | reverse complement strand
TTCGCCATATTTTTTGTATCTCGTTTTTAATTCTTCCATTGTCATCAAATCAAAATTTACGATAGAGAAGAAAGAACTTGATGAATTTACAACAGACGTATATAGTCTTTTGCTAATGTCAGCTTCCGAAGAAGGAGAAATATCTAAAAAGAATATATTAGGATTGTACCCTCGTAATTCCTCACAAAATTGCTGCTCATCATTTTGAGTCATAAAAAACTGAAAATCTCTACTTTTCTCCATTGTATTTAATTTTGATGATGATAAAATCTTTGGCTTACCTTATCGCACTGTTATTGGTAATGGTTAGCAGGGAACGGCTTGTCCGTTATCCTGCGTTGTTAGCATTATTTTTTTGTTGTTTCATCCATTGCAAAAGTAAATTTTCAGTCTCTTTTGCACCTGTTTCCTTAGCCAAAGCAAGAGGGGTGCTGCCGTTACTATCTTTTATATCAAGGTCTGCATGATATTCTAAAAGCAACTTCACCAGTTCGATGTTATTATTGGCAATGGCTTCCATAATCGGATATACTTTGTAGGTGTCGTATGGACTTTGACAACCATTTACGTTAATGCCATACTCCAGTAAAATACGGGCTAACTTTACGTTAGACAGCTTGCAGGCGTATGTCAGGAGCGTAAGCCCGTATTCATCACTATATACTCTATCGTTAATGTCCTTATATCGGGTAAGGGCATATTTTAGTACATCTTCTTTGTCAAAGTAGATTGCCGTATAGAGTATGTCAAACTCGTAACAATCGTTAGCCATTGCCATAGGTTCGTCTTTTCCTGCCAGCAATCGTTTTATGGTTGCCATATCATTGTTACGGCAAGCAATCCCCAACGGATAAAGCTGGTAGGTTTCATCCCGAATAGTATCTTGGAGCAATGAACTTGCTTTCACACTATCCAAACAACAAAAAAGCGTTGCAAGAAAAAGTAATGTCCTATTTACTATCTTCATATTTACTTTTTAAGTCGCACGTTAATGCTAATGGATAGCAGGGAATGGCTCGTCCGTTATCCTGCGTTGTTATCAACCTGTTCTAATATTTATCTGCAACTTCAAATTCACCGATTGTTTGTGTACAGATGTCAATGTACGGAATAGTCTTGACTATCTTGATGTTTTCAATGTCCTCACTTCCTCCCATAGCCAACAGCAGGGAATACCCGAAACATTCGTCATAGTCGGGAGTTCCGAGTTTCTCTTGTATTACAGGATAATTTTCTAAGTCAAACCAACCTTTCAAGAAACTTTGATTTACCATTACCTTATTAAAAATTGCACGAAGATTGGCAGGAAGTATTAAATATGTTCCGTATCTGACATTCAGATAAACAACGTAATTATTCAGTCTTGGGTTCTTTACATAGGCAAAGACATCGCCGAAAGCCGTACACATGAATGGCAGAAACGATTTGTCATCCTCCTTCTCATAACAGGAGTTTATCACATCTTGGTAATCGGACGGATTGATAAGCTTAAACAGCCCATTACAATAACTGCCCAGCCCGACCTCCTGCCATAAAATATTCAGTTCGGGATAAGACAAATCAGCATATTTGGCAATAAAAGTATCATCTACTGCCTGCCTCTTATTATTGAGGCTCTTTTCTAAAAATTCTTCGTACATATTTATGTGCTTTATGGTTGATAATGGTTCAGCAGGGAACGGCTTGTCCGTTATCCTGCTTCGTTAATGGTAAATTATATTTTTCCTTGTCTGTGCAATGCCTCTATGAAAAAGCAAATAAAGGTTGCCACTATATATACAGTAAGTGCCCACACTCCAACTTTACGTTGCACAGAGTTTTCATCCTCATACTTGGTTATAATTCTTCTGTACCTTTTCTTGAAGAAAAATCTGCCACACAGCAATGCTATTAAACTGCCTTCAATGATATAGTATTGAGTATCGGACGGATAATCAATGATTCCGTATTGGGTTAATATACCCCATGCGGTTAATACATTTGTACTTAACATGACCGAAAACAAAAGCATTGCCAAAAATGTGGCTCCTTCCGATACAGAAGAATGAAGCCATAATCTATAAAACCTAAGTAGCTACTAAAAATTAATGTACATATGTTGGCACGGTTTTTGCATAATACCAAGGTAAGATACAGCTATGAGAATCACAGAAGTAAAACTTACCAAGAAACAACGTGTGGAGTTGGAGTACAT
>NZ_JABXJH010000125.1:0-2290 GCF_013373675.1 Bacteroides sp. L10-4 | reverse complement strand
GAAGACTCTTCTACCATGTTTTTATAAACCGGAATGTTAAAACAAAAATATTTTCTTGCGGGCATTTTTATTTTATCGGCTGAAAAACAGCCGATAAAATTGTCGTGGCGGAAAATAGAATGATTACGAATTTAACGACCTCTATGGTTCATTCCCAAGAATCCATAGACTCCTTGGTTAATCATATAGAAAGCAGCTTTTCTTCTCGTCCCTCTGAATCAATCTATTTTCAAACAAGTAAAGACATCTACGAGACGGGTGAAGACCTCTGGTTCAAAGCCTATCAGTTGGATGCACAAACCTTTGGATTGTCTGATAAAAGCAAGACTCTTTACCTGCAAATGATTAATCCGAAAGACAGCGTGGTTTGGCAGGAAAAGTATCCGATAGAGAATGGCATCGTATCCGGCCATATCTACATAGACGAAAAACTTTCGGAAGGCGACTATTTGTTGGAAGGCTATACCAAACACTCTTTTTACAAGCATGATACTACCGGAATAACCCCTACCCGCAAAATAAGGATAGTAAAGAATATAGCCCGTTCGGAAGTAACAGGGAATCCTAAAGATACAACCTTCCGTTTTGAAACATTCCCAGAAGGAGGAAATCTCGTTTCCGGCCTTTCCTCCAAACTGGCTTTTAAAGCAACCGATGGGAAGGGAAATCCGGTAGCTGTGGAAGGAGTCATTTATGAAGACGATAAGTTCCTGTGCGGAATAAAGAGCGTGCACGATGGGATGGGAGTCGTCTCCTTCACTCCCTTTGTCAATAAAAAATATAGGATTGAATTGAAGAATGGGAAAACCTATCCACTACCCAAGATTCATTCACAAGGAATGGTTCTAAACCTTCGAGAGCAAGAAAAAGAACATCTGGATTTTGTCCTTTCACAAACCGAGGGCTTGCCGCACCGACAAATTTATCTTTTGGGGCAAATGCGCGGAATGGTTTGCTGTATGGCGAAAGGCATATTAAAGGACAGTCTTAAAATCTCCATTCCGCTCGATAATTTCCTGTATCAGGGTATAGCGGAGTTTACGCTTTTCGACAGCTCCATGCAGCCTATTGCAGAACGATTGGTGTATGTCCATCCGCAAAAGAAACTGTATATAATGGCCGAACCCACAAAGACAAGTTTTGCCATTCGGGAAAATGCGTCTATCAGAATAAAAGCGACAGACGAAGAAGGCAATCCGGTGAGGGCAAATTTGGGTATTAGCGTGTACGACCAAGCCTATCACAATCCCACCGACCCTGCGAATATCCTAACTTACTGTTATCTCTCCTCCCAAATACGAGGCAGAATCTGTGACCCGGCTTATTATTTTGATGAAAAGAACAGCGACAGGAAAGAAGCATTGGACCTGCTATTGCTTACACAAGGCTGGCGGCGGTATGTATGGAATGCAGTAGAACCTGATTGCCAAGGGCAGCCCTTTTTAACTGATGAAATCAACGGCATGCAAACCCTTAATAGTAAGAAAAAGGACAAACAAAATAAAGGAGCAGAACAGCTTATCCAAGTTTTCGGCGCAGAGGGAAACTCTCAGTTCATTTGGACGGACTCCATCGGACATTTTATGGTTGACCCGGACAAGATGAAAGCTCTTCAAGGAGGATATGTGTATTTGAAGCCCATGTTGTCGAAAGAGTTCAAGCCAACACTGGAATTGGTGGATTACTTTCTTCTGATTGACAGCATAAGGAAGAACAGACCTCATTATTATCCGATGGAGGAACTGTCCCACTATAAGAAAGAGCAAATCCTTGATTTGCCTGTGATAAGCAGTGACAGTACCATACTATTGAATGAGGTGACGATAACGGCAAAGGGGCATAAACCGTTTAGAGATAAAATGATGGGAAGGCTGGATAGTTTGGCACAAATAAACTTGAATTATACTTATGTTTGTGGCTGTGGCTATTTACAAAATTACAAACCTGATTATAATGCCCATCCTTGGTGGAAACCTTGTCATATATTTTCAGATAAACGAACAACACCTATAGAAGGTAAACAATATGAAATAGTGAAATTTAAACATTTGGGCGGTAATCAATTTTCTCTCATAGATAAACAAACAGTAGTTTATCACGCTAATCATTATTCAGAAGAAGAACTACTTCGCATCACTACTGTCCCATTAAAATCTGAAAAAGTTCTTTGAAATTATTGAAATATAGTTAGTTACATGGATTTTTCGAGCGAACGGACTTGAAATTTTATCTTTGCGGTAGTTTTACTATGACCGCATATGTTTCAAGACAAGTTTGTATTTGCTCAGTT
>NZ_JABXJH010000124.1:0-2417 GCF_013373675.1 Bacteroides sp. L10-4 | reverse complement strand
ATCGGGTAAGTCAAGGGCATTGCTGCCCCCTTCTCCCCTAAGAACCGTACGTGAGAGTTTCCCCTCATACGGCTCAAGCAACTCAATATTTCTATTTGTTGTTAGAAATCGGCTCATACTTTCAACATTTTCGTTTATTTCGCTTGTAGCAGTTGTTGTGGACAAGTTGCCGTACAATCGAACCACCAACAGATATTTCGTTGACGTTCCATGCTTTTGTACAGTCTATTTCCTTGCCACATAACGGACAAATCCGGTTCTGCTTGTTCCATAAATATAAGAGAGACTTACGTCCTTTGAGAGATTCCAGCATTTGTTGCTCCTTACGCTGAGAGAAATAATCATCGTATTCCGGGTCAAAAGGATTTGCCTCTCCCTTGACTTGCTTGTACGGAGTATAATGTATATCCGACAATCTTTTAAGGGTCAGGTAGTTCACTTTCATACTTTTCGTTTCATATTTCCACGCAAACGTCCATTTGCGTCCCCGAATTTCATGCCAATACCTGTCTGCGACCCAAGACTTGCGTTTCTTAGGGTGACGACGTAAGGCCCATTTCTTCGTGAGATTATAAATGTGGTAGTCGCAACCATGAAAAGCATCGGTCGATGCACCATATCGGTAATAGTTACCCCATCCTGTGATTACAGGATTGAGCATTCGTATCAGCGATTCCTGCTTACACATCTTATGTCCTTTGACTATGTCACTGATTTTTGCCCTAAAGCGTTTCTGTGCGTCTTTGGACGGAGATGTGTATAGCTTTTTGCCGAACTTCCTTACATTGAAACCCAAGAAATCAAATCCGTCATATATGTTCGTAATAGTAGTTTTCTCTTCGGATAAGGTAAGACCTCTTTCTTTGAGAAATTCTATCACTATTGGTTTGACTTCGTTTTCCAATAGTTCCTTATCTCGGCCTGTGATTATAAAGTCGTCAGCATAGCGAATAAGATTTACCTTGTAATGGAATGTCTTGTTGTTACGCCATAGTCTTTTGAATCTTTTAGCCAAGAGCGGCTGAAGCCCGTCAAGTACCATGTTTGCAAGTGTCGGTGATATGATACCTCCTTGTGGCGTACCCTCTTCTGTCGGGAATAGTTTTCCGTTGAACACAGCTCCACATTTCAACCATTTTCTGAGTATTGTCTTATCCATAGGGATATTCTCAATGAGCCAGTCGTGGCTGATGTGGTCGAAACAGCCTTTTATATCTCCCTCCAAAATCCATTCGGGAGAATGTTGGCGGTTTAAAACCGTATCAATCTGACGGATTGCGTCCATTGTCCTGCGCTTCTTTCGGAAGCCGTAGGAGAAACGGTCGCCTGTCGTTTCGGCTATCGGTTCCAATGCCATGAGATATAAAGCCTGCATCGCCCTGTCTTTCATGGTCGGTATTCCCAACGGTCGGAGTTTACCGTTCTTTTTCTTGATGTGAACCCTACGGAGTGGCTGCGGATTGTAGCCACGGCGTTTCAGTTCACTGATTGCTTTGTACTTGCGCTTGGGAGAGTCCCAAAGCTGTTTATCTACTCCAGACGTTTTCTTCCCTTTGTTGGAAGTAACCCTCTTTACAGCCAATGCCTTGGCGTAAAAAGAGTGAGTGAGCATCCATTGCAAGGCTTTCACCTTGTTATGTCTGCCTTCTTTCTGAGCCTTTACAATACGCGCTTGAAGCTTTCGGACATAGGCTTCGCACTTGGACCAGTTCATACCGTCCCAAGTCAGATTCCTGTTGTCAGCAGGCGCACACGATGTCTTAGTTTCGTTCATTTGCTTTCCTCCTTTTGAAAGTTCTAAAAGTTATCTTGTAAAGAGTTACCATATACGGAAGTCTGCCCACTTTCGTGTCGGATGATGTTATCCACAATCAGCCCGTGATGTCGATTCAATCCGTATCCTCCCCATTACAGGGAGGCGTTCGCTTTCTCCGTTATCTCATACCTGCACCCCTTTCGGCTTGCCTTGCGGTTCGCTTACTCGCGTTGTTACGAGAGAGATACAGGCTTGCCCTGTTCCACGTAATTGACAAAAGGATAGTTTAGGTTCTGTCAAGTCCACCGGCAGTGCCATGTCCGTGTAACCCCAACATGGGCAGGGGTTATCCGACTGCTTACCTTTTGGTGAGAGCTAAAGTATCTTCCGCTCCTTCAAACCTCACGATGGCTAAAGACAGTTCACTTATGTTAACCATGCTATCCAGCCTCGCCACTCGGCAGTATGATACTAACCGCCCTTGACGTTCCCTCACGGTTCAGTCTTGTCCTTTCGGAGAGTGTACTTTGTCCTATAAGCTTGGCACAACCCATCACTGGAGATGCACCTTATAGTAGGCTACCGCTGACGGAACAGCGGGTTAAATCATGCAACTAATATCACTGTTTAACAATCAATTACGCGACTTTACAGGTCACAC
>NZ_JABXJH010000123.1:0-2462 GCF_013373675.1 Bacteroides sp. L10-4 | reverse complement strand
CATAAGCGGCCTTCAATTTGACCGCTAAGCTACGAATTCAAATCCGTTTCATTCTAAAGGACTGCTTAAAAGACTGTATTTCAATAATTTCAAAGACCGATTAGCTAACTTTTATTGGACAGTAGTGTAATCTTATATCTAATACTATGAAAAACACATTTATATAACACAACAAATTGGGATTTTGTTCATGCAGATGAGGATAACTTTTGCATAAAAATGAGCGGGTCGTTTTATTCTATATCCGGTTTGCACTATCTTTGCAAGAAAATATGTAGAATATGACCGAATATAAGTTTGATGAAGATAGCGTTAAATCGCTGATAGCTTGGGCAGAAAGTACATCTTTCCCTCAAAGTGTAACATTATCTGATGCTGAGAACATAGTGGATGTAAAACGCTTTGTGCAAGCTAACTTGAGTGATATAGATGCACATTATCCTGATGTATTTTATAATCCTGCCATCACGCGGCTATATCGGCTGAAGGAGTATATGGAAGAGAACCAATAAAGAATTGGCGCTGATTATGCGGAAAACTACGAAATGATTATGAAACCTGTGTTGTTCCGCATAACCAGTGCCGGATTTTATGAAATCATCTGGGCTATGACTCCATTATAGCTTTATCTTAAGTATCTTTCCTCCATATCCTTCGACGGACACATTGGTAGCCTTGTAGGGAAGCAGACTTATGCTTTCTTCTTTTCCGCTGAGCAACTCCGTAGCTTTGTGCTGGTCTATTTGCGGTATTTGCAAGAAGTCGAAAGCATGTGAAGGAATATTAATGGCAAGGTCTGCTGAGATATGGTCGAAGTTCACGACGAACAGCAGCAGGTCTCTCTCAAATTTGCGCAGGAATGTATATTGCTTATGTTCATTAAAGCGCCATCCGTTGACATTGGCATACATCAAATCGAAGAAATCTCCCTGGGAAATAGCTTTTTCCTCATTGCAAAGAGTCAGCAACCGTTTATAAATGCTGTATAGGTGTTTCTGGTCTTCCGTCAGCATCTTACCGTCAAACTTGCCGCCATTGCGCCAGCGACGGATAGCATCTACACTCCAATAGTCGAAGATGGTGGTACGTCCGTCCCGACCGCTGAAACCTTCACTATCCATGCCCAGCTCACCAAACTCCTGACCGAAATAAATCATCATCGGATTGGTGTTCATGCAGGCTGATACAATGAGTGCCGGAATCGCCTTGCGCGGGTTACTGGCAAAAAAGTCGGAAGCGATGCGTTGCTCGTCATGGTTTTCCAGGAAGTTCAGCATGCGTTTTTCTATACCTCCCAGACTTTGCCAAGAGCGGGTGATGGCAGTTGCCGATTCATATCCGCAAGTAACAGCTCGTAATGTATCATAAAGTCCTACTTTGTCATATAAATAATCAAATTTGCCACGAAACAAGTAATTTTTGTATTCTCCCGGGTTATAGACTTCGGCTATAAACAGCAGAGAGGGATATTGCTCCTTTACCTGCGGAATTGCCCATTCCCAGAATTCTACAGGAACCATCTCGGCCATATCGCAGCGGAAACCGTCTATATCCTTTCCCGCCCAGAATAGCATGATATCCAGCATCTTGGCCCATGTGTCGGGAATGGGGTCGAAATGGCAAGTTCCGCCGTTCTGATAATCCACTCCATAATTCAACTTTATAGTTTCGTACCAATCAGTGATGTTTGGATAAGCGTCAAAACGGTTGTTTCCGGTAGCTTTTGCCGGAAACTCCCTATAAGGTTCGGCGGCTGCACCTTTCATGTCAAATTGGCCATGCAGTTCCGATTTCGGGATATAATAGAAGTTATTATATGGGCTGAATGCATAGTTGGTATCATCGTTTGAACCCAGTTGTGAGGTGCCATCCGGCTGGGCATCCGAGTGATATTGACGAGCTACGTGGTTGGGAACGAAATCTATGATAACCTTCAGACCGCTTCGATGAGTGCGCTGCACCAGATTCTCAAACTCTTTCATACGTTCCGGTACATCCTTGGCAAGATCCGGATCTACATCATAATAGTCCTTGATGGCATAGGGAGATCCGGCTTTACCTTTCACAATAGCCGGATGGTCGGGTTGGATATTGTGACGGCGGTAGTCAGTTTGCGTAGCATGCTCGATGATGCCCGTGTACCAGATATGTGTAGCGCCAAGTTTTTTGATTTCCCCCAACGCCTTGGCTGTAAAGTCAGCCATCTTGCCGCATCCGTTTTCGGTGATGCTGCCATTATTGATGCAATGGTTATTGTTGTTTCCGAATAGTCGGGTGAACACTTGATAAATAATCAATTTGTTTTTGTCATTCATTTCTTTGTTTTCTATATTATTAATACTTCGTTAAAATTACAGTTGATCCGTTGAAAACAAATGAGTTAGTAAATAATATTTAGTATAATAAAATAGGCCAAGTGGCTGATTTTCATTATCTTTAATGGTATCCTACCACACATTAAA
>NZ_JABXJH010000122.1:0-2493 GCF_013373675.1 Bacteroides sp. L10-4 | reverse complement strand
GGTAGGCTCGGCACTCGGCGCCTTGTCGTCTTGCGACGGTAGGTTTCCGAGAGCCTGCCCCCGAACCGTACGTACAAGTCTCCCTGTATACGGCTCTCCGTTGGTTTTCCTCATTTTAACGAACATGAATTTTAGCATTACAGGTTTCACAAACAGCCAAAGTTTTACGGTGTCTTTTAAACATCTGTTGTTCCCACTCGTTATTCCCCTTGAGGTCTTTGAGAGTACGCACATGATGCATTACCGTTTTACCCTCTGCTCCACATAACTCACACACTTCAGTCTTTAATCTCTCAATAAGACTTGGATAAGGGCTGATGTTTGTGTTCGGAAGGTTGTCGTATTGGGTGTGGCCTTTGGCTGTTTTTCTTTTAAAACCTTCATTATAGAATACTCTGGTCCTCTTTTGCCCTTTGCCGTCCACGTAGCTGACAATAAAGTTTTTACCCTTGCGGAGTTTCTTAATTGTCTGTGCAAGTGTGCTGTTTTGCTTTTGGGCAATAGTTTTGAACATACTGTATTCCATATTAAACCCGAATGAGTTGCCGAGATATGAAATGTTGTTAGCGATAGAATAGTAGTTATAGAATCCCCTTATTTCCGCATTGTACTGCGCCATAATGTCCTCTGGTTTCATACCTATCATGTAGGAACGAGATTTCGGTTTCCAGACTTCTTTGCCGTTGACTTGCCCAACGGATATTGCATCATAGTCCAGCAACTTCTTTTTAACCACCTCGTTTGCCACTCGTAGGACGATTCGACCATTGAACGGTCTTCTTAAAACTCCATTTCTGTTATGCCTTAGGGCTTGGGATTTGCGTATAGAGACTTCGTATCCGAGAAATTTAGCAGCATGTTGTGCATGAGTTATAAGCGTTTTCTCGTCAGATAGCTCTAAATTGAGCTCCTCACTCATAAACCGAGCAATGTTCGCTTTAATCTCGACACATTCTGCTTTGCTGCCGATAACCCCAATTAGGAAATCGTCAGCATACCTCACATACTTTAGTCTTTTGAACGTCTCATCCATATTTAAACCATAAGGCGTATTAACAATTTCGCTCTCGACTTTCCGTATCTCATCAATCAGATTTGCTCTGACCGATTCATCTTCGACGGATTTAGCCTTAATTACCAGCCTGCTTCTTTTGTTTTCAAGTCGTTTGTATTCTGTACTGCTTTGCCTTTCTCTGCCTTTGTCGAAAGATTTAGCGTATTCCTTCATGTACTTATCGAACTTGTCAAGGTAGATGTTAGCCAAAATCGGGCTAATTAGACCTCCCTGCGGTGTTCCGCTGTACGTCTTATGGAATTTCCAGTCTTCGACATACCCGGCATTCAGAAATTTTCTGATAAGACGTATAAACCTTTCATCGGCTATCCGTTCTCTCAGAGCGTTTATCAGAACTTCGTGGTTGATATTATCGAAGAATCCTTTGATGTCTCCCTCGATAAACCACTTTGTTCCGCTGAACGTCTTTTGTATGTGGGTCAGTGCAGTATGGCAGCTCTTGTTTGGTCTGAAACCATGTGATGAATATTCGAAATATCCTTCATAGATGGCTCCCAGAATCATTCGAACTACTTCTTGCACTAGTTTATCCTCGAAAGAGGGTATTCCAAGCGGTCGTTTATTACCGTTCTTCTTGGGAATATACACCCTCCTTGCTGGATGCGGCTTGTAGGACTCATCTCTGAGACTTACAATAAGGTTATCTATTCTCAGAACACTCATCTGGTCGATTGTTTTACCATCCATGCCAGATGTCATATTGCCTTGTTTAGCGTAAATGCGCTGATAGGCGGCATAGAATATTTGTTCATTGAACAGAATGCGGTACAGCCTTTCGAACTTGTAGCCCGAAACATTGCTGTGTTCACTTAAAATGTTTAATACATTCTCTGAATTTCTCATACGTCTCACACGTCTTTCTTTGTTTGTATTAAAGTTACCAACTGCTTCCCTTCGCCATGTACAGGGCTTTCCCCTGCTCGGACTACTACGGAAGCTCCGTTGCCATATTGGGTTTTCAGAGGCTAAACCTCATAGCCTTACGGCGTCCCAACTTAGGCAATCCCCATTTAGCTTGCATAATAACTATTAGCGCGACAAACTGTCGGATGCGACGTTCGACCTTTTCTCCGCATATTGCGGTTGTGCTGCGGTTTGTTCTTTTGCTCAATCCGTCCGCTACACCGGAAGAGTACCACAGCGTGACGTTTGTAATTGCCTTCCGTCACGGCTCATTTAACAGCCACTGGACTATCGTTCTGCCAATTCAGGCTTCATCCTTATGTTTGTCTTTCTACCTTGTCATTCAGTCGCCACATGGCAATTTGTGGACTTATGCCTTTACCGACATGCTACACTCCCCATTGGGTTTCCCCGCCGGATAAGTCGGTTGGTAGTAGGTTATTATCTCGAAGAACACGAACCTAATCTCTTGCTAAAGAGATATTTATTATGCAGCCTTATGGGCGCACTAGCGG
>NZ_JABXJH010000121.1:0-2864 GCF_013373675.1 Bacteroides sp. L10-4 | reverse complement strand
CAAGCTTTTTTTGAGGATTTTTGAAAACTTTTCCATAAAATACTGACTGCCAGATATGTTTTAAAACATAATCCTTGAAGGAAAAAGAATACAGAAAAGTAAGGAACACATTATATATATACGAGCGAGATAATACCGAACAATCAACCATTGATATGAATACAAAAAACAAGGAAACACGTCGGAGAATAACTCGGAAATCAACAAATCAATGCAAATACTCAGACGAACAGATACCCCTGAGGACGAGAAACGGACGGGAAGACTCCGAACGAACGCGGGTGAAGAGGACAGGACAGCATGAGACAGCCAATAACCACAAAACAAGGAAAACAACTACAAAAAAAAATCGCTGTCAAAACCGACAAGGGGAATTAATTAACACAATAAAGAAAGGATTAAGAGCCGGGGTAAATTTTCTTCAAAAAGTTTTTTCAGCTTCTTCCCAAGCTTCTTTCCGGTCTGTTTTTCTGTTTCTATTCGTCACATAGCCCGCTATGCTCTTCATTAGAACAGAAAAACATCCTCAAAAAGAACTCTTAAAAGAATGCTGAAGAAAATTTAAACAGGCTCTAATACAAATCGGGACAATCAAAAATCGGGATAGAACAAAGAGTACATTACAGTTTTTATTTTAACTCTTAGGTATAATCGACGCGTCATACAGCCGACAATCATCAGTAAAAGCCTTTATCAAGTCCACTTCTGTGCCCTACCCAAAGAACGCACAGCAGCAGCAAACTCTTCCCGAGGAATGATAGCCTTATTACGTGTCTTCAAACGATTATTATAAACGGTCTGAGGTGAATAATGCAAGAATTCGGCAATCTTCACACTATCAGTGATACCTAAACGCACCAAAGCATAAATGCGCAATTCCGTATTCAGCAGCTCACCATCTTTTAGCACAATCTGCTCGTCAGGATGGAGCAAGGCATTGAAGTCACTTACGAAATCCGGATAAATGTGCAAGAAGATAGCATCAAAGTTATGATAGAACTCTTTCAACTCATTCTGTGCCATAGAATGAGTATCGGTCAATGCTTTCACATCCTCCAACTGGTTTGCCTTAAGCTTACGATTGATATTTTTCCGATACTCATCCAGCTTACTGATATAATTGGAACAAATGGAAAAGACATAACCTATGTATTCCTCCTTCACATAGTTGGATTCACGAAGCTGATTATTGGTATCCCTCAACTGTTCATTCAAAGAAGTAAGCTGTACATTCGTTTCTGCCACTTGTCCGTGCATTTTCGAAAGTTCTTCCACATGCTTATTCAGGCGGTTGTTTGCCTCATTCAGCTGTTGGCGCGACTGCTTCAATCGCTTCATCTGCTTATATATATACAGGAAGGCAAACAAGGATATCAAGGACAAGACACTGACCAGTACCAAATACATACGTAACCGCGCTTCTTGCCTCTGATTACGTTCCTGATAGATCTGATGAATGGTGTCCTGCACTGCAGAGATGCCCACTACCCTCACCCGGTTCCGATATGCCAAGGCATTCTGCAAACAGTAACTCATGTAGACATAGGCATGGTCAATATCACCCAAACTAAAAAGTACCCCCGCCAGCTCTTCCAACGAAGCAATATCTTTATTGGAGATACGTACATCGGCCATAGCAGAATATATCAGGTAAGTCAGATAATTTTCCTGCTCATCGGACTCGCGATAAAAGCAGGCCAGCACGTAAGCATTCATGGCATCGCGCCGAGTGTCGAATGCAGAATTAAGAATTCCCTTCTGCAAACGTTCTTTAAAAACATACATACTGTCCGTACCTTGTACTACCTGCCCTTTATACCACAAGAACAAGGGGTCTTCAGGGGTAAGAACCATATTCAAAGAGTCCTTGTAAACACGCTCCAACTGTGCATAATGTTCATGCAAAGTACCCATTTCACTACCGGTATACTGATTGAAATGCGAATACAGATACAGCATTTGCCCGTAATAGTCCACTAACAATTCTTTGGGGAGCGAACCGCCTGAAACTCCGCGCAATTCATCCTGAGCTTCTTTCAACAAACCGGTGGCAGCCAACAGAAAAGACTTTTTTATCTTCCACTCCATCTGCCGGTATTTATCATTCTGCTTATAAACTATATCCAAATTGTCTACCACATAATTCATTGCAGAATCGGCGTTATAGACGCAATACTCATCATAAAGATTTTTATTCAGCCAATATCTCTCTTCCAAAGTACGCACATCCTTTTGCAGCTTGTGCAACTGGGCAATCTTCGCCTCTTTAAGCATAGCAAACGTGGTTTTTTGCGCAATCAGAGAGTCAAGGCGCACCAGCAGTTCTTTTATCTTTTCACTGTAAGGTGCCGCATTCAGAAAGGTACACCCCATCAGTAAAAATAGTAAAGCTATGATTTTTCTTTTCATTTCTATTATTCATATAAGGCTGAGAGCACAAAGATAAATTAATCTATCTAAACATAAGCTACTTCTACCCTAAAAAGTACATGAAAGTTAAGAGGTATTTCGACCATTTACAGCGATAAAACAGCATATACAGACCTCCTTCCATAGTAGCTGACCTTTACTTTATACAGCAATCCATAAGGATATAACTCACTATATATGTGATATTTACATTTCACTCACACTTACTTCTCCATATTACCCGCCTATCGGACGAATAAGGTTGTCCACTATCTTTGCAACAGAGAAAGAAAAGTGTACTATGGAAAACATCCAATCTCTATTAGAAGTAACTATTCAGCGAATCGAATACAATCAGGTTGGTCAGCAACAATTTTAGAATAATCCTCTGATTATCATCAAAATAACAGTGATTCTATTTGTGAATGTCAGATAAAATCGCTATCTTTGTATCT
>NZ_JABXJH010000120.1:0-2937 GCF_013373675.1 Bacteroides sp. L10-4 | reverse complement strand
CTGATAGAGGTCGTACACCTCCTGGTAGTTTACTTTTTCTTTTGCCATAATCTTTGTTAGTAATTGGTTATGGCGCAAAGATATGCTGGGTTGCGATGCGTGTCAAGGCGGAAAATAGAATGGTTACAAGAAAGTAGGCACTGGAATACTTTTAACTAATCATTTCTTGTATAAAAAGCCCCGACGGAAGCCAGTGCGATAGGTTATTGAACTGGCTTTATTTGTTGTAATTCTGATTTCGATTCATTGTGCAATGTGTCTATTATAGTTCCAGTTCTACCTGTCTTATCTATTGCAGACTGGCTATAACCGCACAAAGAACAAATCAATATAAAATATGATACTATCACTATTATACCAACTATAAACCGACCAGTTTTACGGTAGTGTGTCCAACTTATCCTCTGAACTAACAATGGGGATACAAATAAATACGAAAAAGCAAATAGCAATAGTAATATGCCTAGCCCAATAGTATTAGTTATTAACTGATACAGATTAAGAGTAGTATTATTTATGAAAATATTCACAATTCCAAAAAGGAAAGTAATAGCAGCTATAAATATTGCTATCGAATCATAAGCCTTTTTATCTGAAGCTTTAATATCTTCTTTTATCTGTGTTATCTCTTTCCTTTCCATTGATAAATCACAACGAAACCTCAAATACTCCTTAGTCCTATTAAATTGTTCTAATCGTTCTTTCAATGTATTATAGTTAATATATCGAGCATAAGCCGAAGGCATAAACAGCCTAATAGACCCATCGCCTACACTACACATTGACTCTTCGAATGGTAATTGAAAAGGAAAAAACTGATGAGAACTACTCCAATCATAAGCCTCTTTGTATAAAAGAATAACCCGGTTAAGTTCCTCCAATTTATCTTCTATAAGTCTATTATCAAAATCATCTTTTCCAATATGTAGTTCAATACATCTAATAATTGCTTCAATAGCCTTCTCGTATGGATGGAAATTTTTCACTCCAGTCTTTGCCTGTATATGCTCTATATGCAGCAGTTTCTCTTTTATTTGCCTCAAATTAGGTTCACATTTTTGTATATAGAAAGAAAAACAACAATTGTGCAAGAAATTAAAAATAGAATTTAAAGAAAATTTATTATATTCTTCTACTGAATTAGCCGGACTTATAAATGCTTGTGTATCTCGTCTTATTTGATAAATATTAGAAAACTGATTTAACACAAACCACATCTTGTCAATATCGGATTTGTCTGTAAAATTCTGTTTGTAATATTTCATCAATAATACAAATGATTTCAGATTAGGATTTATTCCATTAATATCAGCCAACAATTCTTCTGCTTTAGATGCTGAATTGCATTCTTCTTTTACAAATTCATCATAAGACCCAATATTCATTTCCATTGGGAATATCAACTCAACAGCAGACTCAATATTATAATAGAAAGGAGTTTTCTTTATCTTACGTATGATAAAATGACATTTTTGGAGCAGTATTGATAAAATCGCTTTTCTTTCAGCGCTACCTTCACTCATATACTCCATTAATCTATTTCTAATTATAAGTATATCCTGAAATTCATCTTCATTTGCAGGAAATTGATAATCATAGATACATAGAGGTATAACAATTTCCGAAAATAATATAAGATTATTATCTGTCGCTTCTTCTTTCTTTAACCTGTAGAATCCGTATTTATATTTATCCTCTTCTGTATTAAATTTCTTTTTCGTGGCTATTATAAAAGAATTGTAACGTTTTAAGGAATTATAGATTGAGTAATTCAAATCTCTATAACTTGACAGCAACTTGTCTACTTTTTTGTTTCTTGATTCCGAAGGAGCATATTCCACCGCTGCTGTTTTTTCCAAAAAGCGATTTAATACATCAATAAAATTAGGAGTACCAATGTATTCACCACTAATAATAGATTTGCTCAATTGAATAAAGCACACCTCAAAAAAACTGTCTATTTGAGATTTTTTATCAAACAATACATTTTCATCTTCGCCATCTGGCAACCAAGATTCAGAAAAATCTGATAAAAATTGATTATAACATTGTTCTAATATGCTATGCATTATGCGTGATTTTACTCAAAGTATTTATTTCTATCGTTCCGAATTGAATCTACAGTCATTTTATAACTTGACATATCCATTAACTTAGCAAAATTTATAGACTGCTTCCAGCTTTCCCACTTATGTGTAATTTTCACCAAATCAAAAGCGTTCAATAAGATAAGATGTCTATTTTTCATTTTCAAAGCATCAATAGCATCCTTTACAAGACTATAATCATCCACATTGTAAAGTAATGTCACATTTTCTTTTTTAGTAATAGATCTTTCAGTTATAATATAAGATGGCAGTTTTTTATCTTGAATAGCATTATATATATCACTTTCCACAGGGCCATATGGCAATGCATGAAAATTATCAAAGATATCTAATAAATCCCTAGCACCTTCTTCCTTAGGAACTGCGGTCAAAAACAGAAGTTTGAGCATAGACAATTTAGAACAGTTCTCGAATCCTTTATTCTGCTCTTTATTCTCTTCATTATACCAATTCTCAAATAAGGATAACATATAATCAAATGCATATATCTTGCTCATAGTTCTTATTTATTTCATCATAATAACGCTGTTCTTGACTAATTATTACAAATTAAGAACACGAATAGTTTGATGTATTATGCAGTATTAGCACAAAACAGCACAATTATGCTGCAAAAGTAGCGTAATTTCTCAAAAGTGAGCATTATTTAGCTAATTAATTACTCAATAATGCTGCCAAACATACATACTTTATATATAGATACATTAGTGTCCCATAAAAAATAGGGACTAGTTAAACATTAAATAAATTTGGCCCATTTGGTCCGAAACGGTCTTTGTCATATTGAAATTTAGTTTTGTCGAAGAGGTCTTTCAAGTGCGTTTTGTCA
>NZ_JABXJH010000012.1:0-85248 GCF_013373675.1 Bacteroides sp. L10-4 | reverse complement strand
GGCCAATGTTAAACTTAAGGACATAGATCTCTGGGCCAAGGAGAATCTATCTCCGAATCGGGTGGCTC
The DNA here is from genome assembly GCF_013373675.1 of Bacteroides sp. L10-4. Taxonomy (NCBI): domain Bacteria; kingdom Pseudomonadati; phylum Bacteroidota; class Bacteroidia; order Bacteroidales; family Bacteroidaceae; genus Bacteroides; species Bacteroides sp. L10-4. Next base: position 85,180 of record NZ_JABXJH010000012.1, on the reverse strand, counting down.
TGCGTTCCAGAACACTCAATAATGCGAGTTAATTTTGGAACATAGAACTGAACACCCTAATTAATAACATAAACGGATTAATTTTCTCATAAATAGCACTATATTTGCAGTTAGAAATAAAATATGAACTAATATAGCATTGGCTATTGTTGTGAGGATCAAGAAACGACCAATTTCATAAACAAACCTCAAGTAACAATAAGCTAATGCCCATGCCGTGTAGCGTGGGCATTACTTTTGTATAGGTTTGTGAGCTTTGGTCGGCTTCTTGATCGTACAGAGTAAGCCCACGTTTTTTTTGTGGGTTTATGAATAGCCTTTTAATGGAATATAAACCAATAAAATTGTACGATATGAGAAAGTTATTTTTATTTTTAATGTATCTTATAGTTTGTAACTCTATCCATGCTCAAAAAATTGTCAAAGACGAAACAGATGAGTTTACAGGAAATCGGATTACTGAAACAAATTACATTAGCTTTAGTGATGGTTTTACTTGTGCTTTACATAAAGTTAATAATACAATACTTCTAAAGACTACTTATAATTGTGGCGATAAAGTTTATAGCATGGAAAAAGGAGCCGATTTAATGCTCAAATTAGAAAACGATAGTATCATTACATTAAACAATGAAGAGGATGCTGTTGCTGAATATTGGAGCCTAAATCTTGGAAAAACCTTTATTGAGCATTTTAATCTTAAAACAAGATATATTATTCCAGATGAAGTATATACATTGTTGAAAACGCATAAAATTCGGACGGTTAGATTTTACACTACAGATGGATATATAACTGAAAATGTATCAGAAAAACGAGCAAAAAAAATATTGAAGCTATTTAGTTTATTGAAGTAAAATTGTATATTTTCATCTGTTGAGAGCTGATGATAGCTGCTTTAGGGCAGTTCAGAGCCATTTCCAGCGTTGGTAATGGCTCTTTCTTATATCTCTTCCAGCTCAACTACCCAGCCTTTTCCAAAGCCGTATTTTCGTGTTTCTTCCTGATAAACATTCAGCACCTTAAAACGGGATCCGGCACGAAACACAATTTCATCTTCACTTGTATAATGAGAAATGGCTTTTACATCTACACCCTTCTTACTTTTGATAACCAGCATTAGGTTATCTCCAAAGATAGCAGTTCTATCAATATTGGTAGTAGAGGACATGAAGGCTTTGTTTACATAGGGTTGCCCGGATGATAGACACGCTTTCATTTCTTGAATATACTTATCCAGCTTCATAGCGTCAAAGCTGATACCAGAGAATACAGTACCATTATAGCGAGGCATTTTTTCTAAGGCAGCATTACAAGCCGGATAATATTTTTGGCATAATCCCCCATAATCTTGTATTTTGCCAAAGTACGGATCTACAATACCATAACCGTAATTATTACACCACTTGGAGCCGTATGTATAGCGGTTTATCAAAGCAAGTTCATCTACGGATATACCCGTTTTTTTGCTATAACGCTCCATTGCTCCAGCTTCACTACTATAGTTCTGCCAACGTCCACCGATGGCGTTATTAGCACTATGATTAACTGGCGCATTTATATACTCTTCCAGTGCTTTTTTTGCCAGTTCCTCAGTTTCTCCATTCAGTTTAACCAACTTGCCTTGTTTTGATACATACTTTAAAGCCAACTCCTTTTTATAATCAGCAAGCCGGACATAACAAGCACTTACTTCACTATTCCACTGACTGCCGTATAGATCCATAGCCTTATCATATTCAGATTGGAGCCTTGCTATTTCCAGCTTTTCTTTTTCTGTTGCGTAAAGATCCAAAGTAGATCCGTCCGCACCTTGTTTAACCAGCTTTGCGAGCCGAGCCTTTTCTATCTCTTGTATTTTGGCAGTCGCTTTTGCTGTCAAGGCTTGTATCTCATTTGCAGTTGCTTCATTGGCTATAGCCTCATTCAGTTCTGCCAGAATCGAATTTAACGGTTTACTCTTGCTTTTATAGTTCAAAATAGGTTTGGCAGCATTTACGGCTTGCTGGTATTGAAATTTTGCCTCAACTATAGCCAGCTCTTTTTTAAGCATTTTCACCATTTCGGGAGAAGTCGGGAATTTATTCTTTTCCTCAACCCAATTAGCCTCAAACTTTAGCTTCTTGATTTGGTACTCCAAATCACCAGTAGAGATTTTGGCTTTGAATGAATCGAAAGCCTCATATAGCTTTTGTACGTTTTCTTCCCCATATTGAGCAACCAGCCCTTTGTAGTGTTTTTGCTCAGGTGTGAGAGGATGCAAGATTTCTTCTATATCCGTATAGTTATCCTTGACGAAATAGGGTAGAGTGCCTTTTGTTTTGGCTTCATTCATGCGATCTTCGTTATCCTTTACCCATTGCACAAATTCATCTGGAAACTCCGTTATTTGCCCTTTCTTGCTTATTTCTTCATCTTCTACAGCCAGGATCTTGTTAAGCATATCCTCTATATCATCTTCACCAGCTAAAATAGGGATCATGTAGCACCGACAATTCGGATGCCAACCAGTCCATTTAAACGTTTTGGGATATTTGCCAGCAAGCTCATCGCAAATATCATGGCATGGGTGGTTGTTTGACAGCTTGATTTCATAGCCAATTATAAAATCTAATTGCCCCCATCGTTCAAAATCAGCAGTTCTGTAGGCTATATTGGTTTCTGTACGTGCCAAACGTTGGGCGTTACGGTATGAAGATCTATATACCCCACGTCCAGGATGATACTTCTTTGGGTTATCATCTACCCATTTATAACTTTCGGTTTCTTTGTCATATATCCTACGTTTCCATACACGACCATACACAGTATTTCCGTTTTCATCCTCACCGACCTTTATTCTGAATTTTCTGTAAAAGCGATCAGGATCTTGTAGGTAGGTCTGTATTTTGGAAGCTAACTTGTTGGCTCCTGTACCCTCTCCTATAGCCAAATCCAAGCAGTTTTCAAGCTCTTCTTTAAATTGTCCTGTGTACCTCCATACCTTTTGTGATAGGCTTAGCCCTTCTTCTCCTGTTTTCCGAGCAAAGAAAGCGTCCATAGCCTCCATATTGCGCTTAAAGAATCGGGCAAAGTGGTTATCATTGATAGAGTTTTCACCGAACACACTTTTTACCAGCTCATCGTTATGTTGGTTGGAAAGCAACCATTCATTTTGCACGTCATTCCTTATCTCTTGATACAAACGGCTGTACATTTCTCTAAATATGGCTGTAGCCTCATCACTATAGCCATATTCGGAGAAAGAGAACGGTTTACCTTCTTCCAACTCCGTACCTTTTACCAGGTTAATAATCTGGAGTAAGTAGTTTTGATAAATCGCACGTACATTAGCTGCGTACCCTTCTGTACGTTTAAACAGCTCTTTTTGTAGCTGCGTGGAATTGACGTATTTAGTTTTTGCCATTGCGCTTTAACTCAAAGTGTTCACAGTGATCTTTGTTTAAGAATTTAGAGTATTTGAAGAAAGGACACCGACAAAGGAAGAACTCACCTTTATAATCCTTCTCGTGCCAGTCGTAAGAGTGCTTGCAATCCCTACAATGGTACTTTGTTTCTGATAGTTTTACTTTCTTTGCCATTATTCACCTCCACCGAACACATCTATTCTGTTTAACTCCTGCTGTTTAGCTATGGCTTCTAAATCTTCCTGCTTCAAACGCTCAATTTCCGTTTTTGCATCTTTGATAAGGTAGCTCATTTCCACATAAGTTTGTCGGCTCATCGCTCCATCGTTATACTGCTTTGATATATCAGCAAGAATATCGCTCACATCTTCACCGAATGGCTCTTGAAACTCATGCCCTAACTGTAATGCTTCATATTCGGCTTTGTGCTGGTAGTCCAAAACATTACCCAGAATAGCACGTAGCAAATTACCCGTTCTATTCATGTAATTATCGTGGGTTTCCTTTCGTTTCTCAGCTTTAATCACTGCAAGAAGCATTACTTTTCTGATAGCTTTAGCAGACAGATTGCCCAAACTCTTCATATTGTCAAAATCTATGTTAGGAGTGAAAGATTTTGAAAGAATATGCTTATCCAGCCGTTCGTATTCATTTGTCTTGCTTTGTGAAGCCTGATCCCATGTAAGGTATTCAATCTTACCACCATTCTTTAGAATGAATAGTTTTGCCTCTTCTTCTGCTTTAGGCAAGCTGTTAAGCACTTCTGCGGTTGCTACCATTGCCGGGTTAGCAAATCTATCATTTACATCTGCATCTGTAGATTCCATGCTTTCTACACGGTGTATCATGGGCTGTGTTCCTTCATGCTCTAACTCTTGTTCAAAGAGGATAACGGGAATTTTCCCTATCACATTAGGGATTGCCTTCACTTCCCAACCTACACTAACACGCTTACAGTAGTAAACCGTATCATCTTTGTAAATATCCACATGGTAAATGCTCCGATTGCCGGATTCATTCAGATAATACCCCCAAGCAAAAGCAGTCATACGCTTATACTGATCTTTGATAAGGTAAATATCATCACCGTTTTGTTTAGATAACACATTCAATAATACATCTGGTTTTCCTTCTTTATTTCGGAACACATGAAATAGCATAGCGGAAGTACCCTCAGCACCAGCAACACGTTTAGCCTCTCTTACATTGGCGTTGAAGCGTAAACGCTCCAGCAGTTTTATATATTGCTCAAAAGCATAATCAGTACCCTTGCTTCTTTGCGTCCATTTTACTGGTCTGCCATATAAGAAAACAAGCGCAATTTCATTGATAAAAGACTGATAGGGGATAGGAATTTTCCAACGCTTTTGCCATCTAAGGAAATTCCCTTTCTTATCATAAACGGCTTTATCTTGCCTTTTCATAACCTCATGGTTTTCTACCTTGTACTCCAGCAAGGCTTTTTCAGCAAAGCCGGAACGATCTTGCATATAGTTCAAGGCTCTTGAAATATCCTTAGCCTCCAACAAAGACGTAAAATTTTGCTGATAGCCTACAGCAGCTTTTACTTCATTCTTGATAACATTAAAAAATCCCATAATTCAAATTTTTAAATAACTCCTAATCTTGCTTCTATATCATCTGGTATATCATACTCGTTATAGTCAAACCAACAGCGCATTAAAAACACATCTCGCCAGTCTGGAGAACATCTAATTTCCTGCTTGATTTCCTCTTTCGGTTTTAGCTTTAATTTGCCTTCTCCGTCCACATCCCATGTTTGCAACTGCTCCAGTTCAAGGATAATTTGCTCTTTGTCTGCCGAGCTTAACAGTTCCTCATTGATCCCAATCTCTGAGGCGTTTATGTGTTCTGCCAGCTTGTAACCGCATTGTGTTTGCAAGTTCTGGTAGTTCTCATCCTTTAAAGCACGACTGTTATTTACAAAGCCTTGTATGTCGCAATTATCCACCACGCCACCGCCTACACCGTCCTCATCAGCGATACACCGCCATTTAGGTATTCTGTATTTTTTCTGGAAGTGTTGAATACATTTCTGTATGTCCGTAGTTTTACTTAGTGGAAAGCATTTTAAGTCTATGATCGTATAACCATCCCAAACGCAAATCCGGGCGTAATCGGATCCAAATCGGGCTATATCTGCTGTTATATAGTTTTTCCCATTGGTTATTGATAGCAGATTATTAAAAATGGCTGTGATCGCATCGTGAGAACAAAGCGCATTGGGGTTGTCGTCATACTCCCAATTACCTTTTAGCAAACGCTCTCTTTTAACCTTATCTTTGGTTGTTCTCAAACCTTCTATGTAGTCTGGATCTATGAAGGGGTTTTCTTGTACCAAACAACCCAGATAGTACATATACTCAGGTAATATACCTTTCTTGAATGGAGTGTAAAAGGTATCATACATCCAGTTCTTTTTAGGGTTACACGTGATAAACAACTTTCGTTTTAACCCTAACTCATTATTCAAGTGGCGACCTACACGAGTTTTAAGAGTGTCATAAGCACCGAAGTTTACTTCTCCACCTTCTTCTATCCAACCGCCAGTATATTCTATAGATCCGTATCTTTCATAAAAAGGATCTCCAGGCTTATACATCAAATCCAGCAAATCTATACGGGATCCGTTGTAAAACTCTATATAGTTATACTGCCCATTGTATTTATACAAAGTATCTTCTACTCCGTATTGGTTACAAACCTTATAGAAAGTTATTAAGGTAGATTGGGTAATACGCTTTAACTCAGCTCGACCAATAAACCATTTGGAACCTGTATAACAAAGGCACATAAAAAGAAGCCAGGCAGCACCAGTCCACGACTTAGCACCACCAGCAGCACCACCATACAAAAACTCTGCGTGCTCATTGTCTGTAAGGATCTGCAAAGCCTTTTCCTGCTTTTCGTGCTTCTTTCCATCCTTAACAGTAATGAAGTCAAAACAGCCACGTTTAAACAGCTCTATTTTGACTGCAAGAGCCATTGGTATTTGTATGTTTTTATTTTTTGCCATTCATCTTTTCCAATAGTCCATGATAAACCAAAAGATCTTCGGTTGAAAGTTTGGATAGATCCGGCTCCAGTCCACCAGACACATTAGCGTTTATATCCCCTTCTATCGGTTGGGCTGCTTTGCCAAAAATTCTATCGAATATCATTTCAACCGTTGAAGTCCGACCAAAGCGAATATCTGTGAAGATTGCACTGATAATATTGCACACCCAAATAGGAGTAGTGCTATCTTCTCTGTTTGCGTCAGCCATGATTTTATTTAGCTCTCCTTTGGAGCGTTCAAGAAGAAACCGAATTGTTTTATAATAGTCCTCTTTGCTCAGCTCATAATCTACTTTTTTACCTGTAAGCTCTTTGAGCTGTTTATACATTGAGGGCTTCCGACCATTTTTCTTTGGCTGGTTTTCGCTTGTGAATCTATTCCCTATGTTATTGCCTTTCTCAAAGAGTGCCATTCCGTTGTTTATTCGTTGTTTTTTGGCGTACATATACACCAATTAAGGAAAGAAAAAATCAGATAGGAACTCCCACCTGATTAATTCTTTACCTGGTTAATTTATCATTGTTCCTTTTGTTCCTGCTCTTGGTACTTTGCCCAAAACCAGGCTATCATATCACCGTTGTAGTTGTCTATGTAATCATCTACAGCGTCCAACTCATCCGATAATGCTTCGGCTTTGTCTATTACGTCATTGAAGGCTTCTTGTTCTTCTTCCGTAGCCATAAACGGATCGTACTTTTCATTTAGCTGCTTTTGAATAAGCTGCTTTTGCAAATCGGTTAATTCTATTTTATCCATAGCTCAATATTTTATTGGGTTTTCCGCAAATATACGTTATAATTTATACTTCTTGATTATATCTTTAGCTGCTTTTGTGTACTTATCTGCCTTACCATGAACGGCTTTTGTACATACTTCTGCCCAGAACTCGTTTACATTGGTTTTGGCATATTTACCATAACCTTGTTTCGACTTATCATTACCCCATTTCTTATAAAGGCTGTTTATGCTTTTACTTGCTGCCTTTGCATTGGGGCTTGTTAAATGGTTGTTCCAAGTTGCGTGCGCCAGCTCGTGAGTAACAATATGTGCTACTGGCTTGTTGGTTTTCGTCAAGTGTCCGCTTTTGTAGCCCTTCTCAGCCCATTTAGCAACGCTTTGGGTTGTGGTGTTTTTCCCATTGAAAACGGATTTATTCAAAACGACTTGTTTAGATACTCCATTTTGGGAAATATGCACCCCACCCGTACCAGCCTCCAGTTGCCCAATCTTAATATCTTTCTGTCTTACTCCCAAAACAGAGTGAAAACGTGAGATACTTTCTTTTACAGACTTGTACACCTTAGGGTTCTTAATTGAAGCCAAAGGTTCCAGTTTGCCTACCGTACCTTTGTAGTTTGAATCGCCATTCGGCAAACCTCCATTACTTCCGCTTGTTTTTGCCATCTTTTTTTGAACTTTTATCGTTAATAAAGTCCTGGACGTAAACCAGGCTGTTGTCTATGCAAAACTTTCTGATCTCATCACCACCGCCATACACAAGCAAGTTAGGAGTTTGCAAACCGGATATTTCTTTGGCTACTTCAAGCTCTCCTTTCAGATATTCCAACCGACCAGCATAGCCACGAGTGAAAAAAGCATTATAGCCTTTAGGCAAGCCCATTTTGTTATACTCTCTGAACTTTATAGAAACATTCAAATCTGCGTACACCTTAATACCGCACTCCTGAAAGTATCGGCTTATCCAGCGTTTCTTGTAAATCTGTTGTAAACCGTAAGCTATCGGGGTTGTATCGTAAACGGAAAGGTTTGGCTCTACCAACGCTTTTACACCACTGGTTAGCACCTTGATCGGATCTTTCCAAATAGCTTCAAAGCGATAATCATCTACATAGAAGTGGTAAGTAGCAACATCTTTCCTTAATCGGCTATCAGCTCCCCAGGGGGCAAAAGGCAAAAGAAGTTTTCCGGCTTGTTCTTCCAGCAACAAATTAGGAATGTCAAACTCATTATTGCTCTCATACAAGCAATCATTAAGCATGGATCTGTAAAAATCCTCTTTTTCATCCGCTATCGGATTATCTTCCGAGCCTTCCTCTTTCTCGTTGTCCTCTTGTTCTTCATCGGCTGCTTCCTCATCTTCCGGCTGTTTATCCTCTACTGGAATATCTAAACCGATAAAAGAGAAATCAGCCTTGTTGCTCCAATCTCCAAGCTGTAGCTTTTCAAAATCCCATTCACCATTGTTGATGTTATCCCTTAGAACTATATCCGCTTCCTGCTCTTCGGTCAGGTTGTGGTACAAGATTGTCGGCACTTCCGATATTTTCAGCTTCTTTGCAGCCTTTATCCGTTGGTGTCCTGCCAGTACATATAACTTTCCTTCACGCTCAGATAAGGCAATAGGGCGGTGCTTCCAGAAACCATTTATGCGGATGGAATCTACCAAACGCTCTAAATCTCTCTTGCTTATCTTTCGTGGGTTATCATCCAACAAAGTTAGATCCGAGATTTTACGGTAAACAATCTCTATCTCTTCCATGTTAAACCTCCTTTTCAAGTTCAGGAATACGGGCAATCTTTCTGAAAGCCTCCACAAAGCGCATCAACAGATAAAGTTTCCGCTTCCCTAAAAACATAACCTTATGCCCGTCCGTCATTCTGCCTACAGCGTAAAATTTTCCTCTATAATGCAATGGCAACGGGAATTTATCATACACATAGATACAACCGTTCTCTATACTCGTGATCGTTGCCACCCTATTAAACTTACCATCCAGATATACGGTAATAGATTTACCTGGTGTAATCGAATCATACGGTAGGAAAAGATTTGCAAAGTGCATAGCGGTAATGAATACCGCTAAAGCACCTGCTACTATAAAGATAGTTGTCGTAATAGTCATAATATCAATGTTATCAATTAATGCAAAGATATAAATTTTGGCGTACATATACACCAATAAAGAGCAAAAAACATCTAAAAGCCAAATACTAACATGGCAGCATCCCTACTATGCTCGTTGGTTTGCTTTTTCCATCCCGTAAGCTGCTTGAAATATTCCTGGCTCATCTTTGTTATATTCCGTTTAGGAGCAACCATTTCAAACTCAACACCAAGTTCGGTAAGGTAATCTTCCCAAATTGTAGCATCACGTTTTACGGATCCTACACCTTGTAGCCTCTTCCGTTCCTCTTCACGTGTCATTCTCTCTGTACCAAACCAGGTGCGTTGTCGTGGATCCTCCACTCTTACTATGATTTTATCGCCTACACCCGTCTTTTGCATATCCGCATAAGACTGAACAACCGCCATAGCCCTATGAATAGGCATTTGTTTTACCATTTCCAAAGAACGCTTTCGGTTATCCCAGATAGCAATCCCGGTATGTACACCTGTATCAATCCCTATATAAATCATTCTTCCCTTTCCTCAAATTCAACATCTTCCGTATCGCCAAAAGAGCCTGGAATCTGATAAAGCACTACGGTATTATCGCTAATCTGCTGCTCCCTTGAAGGCATTAGCATTGTCATAAGACAATTATTCGGAGCGTATTTATAGCGAATCTCCTTAATCATAGGCAAACCTACAGGATGTTGGCTGTGAATCGCTACGCTCAGAAGGTTATCAGTAATTTCAACTTTGACAATAGCGCAACCATGAAGGAATGTACCAAACCTATATTCTCCGAACTCATCTTTTGTAAACGGATCGCTTTTTGCAGTTGATTCAAGTTCTTTTATAAACTCCGGGTTAAGTTTCTTCTTTTTCCAATACTGAGGAAGTTGAATATTAATCTTTTCCATAACATTACATTTTATATGGTGAAACAATATCGTAAATAGATTTGCATACTTGAATGTCATACAAGGCATCATGTAGCCGGCTTTCGTCTATTTCTATGCCGAGTACCTTTGCTACAGTTCCTTGCTTGAAATTTTCCATCTGTGAGCGTCGAGAAGCCAGATAAGGAGTTGCCAAAACCATTACATCTATAGAATTGCTCCAGAAGTAAGATCCGAAATATTTATCCCCATTCTGTAAAAACCATGCACGGAGAAACTGGTTATCAAATGAAGCATTATTATAACCAGCAAGGAAAAACTTATCCTGCTTATTGTACTTATCCACGTATTTGTTCAAAATAGCCGTAAATTGTCCGTACACATACCCCATTGCCGGATAAGATAGGATTTGCTCTTTGGTTACACCAGCCACATCTAAAGCCTCTTGCACTATTTCCGCTTTAGGGTTAGGCTGTACCTTGAAATCAAAGGTTTCTTTTACTTCACCGTCTATAACGATCATACCGCTAATTTGGTGGATCCCATGTTTGTTTACTAACGTTCCTGTAGTTTCCAGGTCAAAAAACACTACTTTCATTTACTCAATTTTTTATATTGTTTCATTGCATTACTCAAACTCTCTGTTTTATCCAGAAGGATAGCCAGCTTATCCACATCTACCATAACACCGCCATCCAGATAAGCCCACACCTTACGGAGTGCCTGAGCTATCTCTTTGGCTTCCTTAGCCTCTTTCTGTACAGCGTTAATCTCTTTATTGGTAACAGTCCTTTTCCCTTGCTTTTCGGCTAATTCTACGGCTTTTCTCGTGGCGTTTACTTGTTCCTCTTCCGTATCGTAATTGGCTACAATGTCTTTAGCAGCAGAAGCCGATATTTGTTTGTTTATAATACGTTCCTGAATCTCTATAGGGAGATCCATTAGGGATAAGCATTTACTCACAAAAGCCGGAGATTTTTTAAACTTCTCAGCTATCTCATTTTGGGTATATCCGAACTCTTCTTTAAAGCGTTTGAACATGATACCGCACTCATATTCAGAAAAACGCTTTCCCTCGTTTCTCATCATCTGCTCAATTAGAAGCTCTTCCGTACTTGTGTCTTTAGGCAGCTTCAAAGCCTTAATGTAAGGAATGTTTATACCCTCTTCAATCGCAAGCATGGTAGCCCGATAGCGTCTTTCACCATCCACCAGCTTGTACCGTTCTATACCATCCTTATCTTTGAAAGGAAGTACGGTAATAGGGTTAAGAACTCCTTTAGCCTTGATTTGCTCCTTTAATTCCTCTAAATCGAAATCTCTACGAGCATTGAAATCATCCATTACCACTATGTTACGTGGATCTATCTGGAAAATATCAGTTCTTTTTGTTGCATTAGTTTCCATTTTTATTAACTATTGGGTTGATAATGTTTACAGCTTTTCTTTCTGGTTGTTATCCGTTTACCTAACTTGTAGCAATACATTTGGGTTGTATGAGGATAACACCAATAGTATTTACATTCGCTACAATGCTTTATTACACTCATCGCTTATTTAATATATTCATTTTTCATTACTTATACCTTTTAGTATGTGAGCGATAACATCTACAGTCCACCCGTTTCCTATAACCTTTTTTCTGGCGGACAACGGAATTCCAGAAGTATATCCGTCTGGAAGTGTTTGCAATCTTTCGTATTCCGTTATATTCAACTCAACAAGATTACTTCCTACAACAAAACCATAATTGCAAGCTGTATTCAGAGTATTGGTTTTTCCTTGTGAAACTCTCCCTCTCCTTGTTTTGCTGTTTGGTACTTCAAGATTAACACAATCCCCATCATGTGCTGTTGCGAATCCTATCTTAGTAGCATTCCTCACATAAAAAACTCCATTATCATTTTTTATTATTACAGGATGGTTGTTTATCACTTTGTGATAGCCACTTGTATAAATATCGGATATTGATATATTCATGTCCGGTATATTCTTATCGAACGGAATGTTAGTCCAATAAAGACGTTGCCTTTTTTGGGCAGAAAACATTGCGCTGTCTATCATCACAGGAGATACTCCAAGAAATTGTGATATTTGGTTTTCCCATTCTTTTTTCATTACTACATTTTCAAGTAAAAACCATCTTGGCTTAACCTCATTGAGGCATCTTAGGTATTCATAGAACAACCCACTTTTGCCTTCAAATCCAGTATTATCTCCCGATCTTGAAAATGATTGGCAAGGGGATCCACCTATAACTATATCTATATCATTCAATTTCAAGCAATCAAGTTTCGTTATGTCTCCAAGTCTAACTATATCAGGGAAATTACGCCTACTTACCTCAATAGCATATTTATCTATTTCGGAAGCATAGTAATGATTACACTCTATCCCAGCACGCTTCATAGCTAACATTCCGCAACTAATTCCGTCAAACAAACTTAAAACATTCATGCTAATATCTATATTTCGTAAAGTGAATCACCACACCTTCAAACACGTTCTCTTTGCTACTACCAAAGAACCACTCTACAAAGTCCTCTACACTCAGACCATCATTTTTCGCTACTTCATGGATTGAAACTTTCTTGTTGTCTATCCATATTTCAGGATAAGCATCCTCAGAGCTATATGTCATGGTTACGTGTTGCAGTCCGATTTTGGGTAATTGGGCTATTTCCTTTTGCTCCGAATTATATGGTCTGCCAGTCCATTCACGTATTGAAAGATATTTTTTACCAGAAACAATATCTTTATACCGTCCATCCCATACATTTTTTGCGTTGTATCGGATTGTATGAATCTTACTTTTGTCTTTCAACTTCTTTTCAAAGTCTGTAGCCTCACCAGCTTTGCTATGAGTTACGGGGAAAGACTTGCATAAGGTTAATATTACTTTTTTCTTTTCCATCATTGTTTTTACTTAGTGAATTAGTAACTCTTACCGTGCATCTTCTCTCTACTTTCGTTGTAATACATCTTTTGCTGAATATGCCAGCTAAGATTTATTTTAAGAATCTCAGATAACCTTCGTATCTGGTGGAGAGCATAATTTATCTGTTCTTCCTGGGAATATTTATAATTCACCATATCTTTCACGATAGCATATATATTCTCAGTAAAACTTTTCTTAGGAGTAACCACGTGCTGTAAACAGAATCTATTTAAGTTCAGATTATTTGCTCCAGCAAGATCCAGCAAGCGTATAGCAGCATCGGCTAATTCATCTTCTACTGTATCTTTCACATACTCTTCAAAGTTTTCTCTGAAATACTTGTTTTCATGGTGGAAAGTACGATTATCGAATATTGTTTCTTTTCTGTTGGCTGGTACTCTTGCAAACTTATTTCTTCTATGGGCGTTCACAGCTTCCATAAGCTCCGAAATAACCAGGCAAAGAAAGTGCTCATCACTGGGGTTATTTTCCCAAAATCCATGTTCTACAGCGTTTGCATGGGCTTTGTCCCGAAGTTCATTCCATTTTATTTCGCTCATTTTCTATAACTCTTGTTTTGGTAATAAATACGTTCAAACATTTCTTCCATCCGATCAGCTATTCTTATACCGTAACGTTCCCCAAAATCTGAATCTTTGAGATTGGAAGTTGCGATAGTGAATAACTGTCTATCATATCTGGCATAAAGCAGTTCTACCACTGGTGAGAACTCGTTACCCCAACTTTTTACACTTGCTGGTTCAGTTCCTATATCATCAATAAAAAGCAGTTTTTGATTTTTGAGCTTATTGAAGTACATAGGATCATTAGCCACATTTTTTGCCAAATCCAAAGCTGAAACCCGGAATACACCTTTTCGCTCACTGGATATGGAGCTATTGTGTAGAATACCAATAAGGTTACAAATCGCCTTGCCTAAAGTAGATTTGCCGGATCCCACTATTCCATATAGCAGCAATCCTACCTTATAATCACCAGTAAGCCATTTTGCAGCCTTTTCTATTTTCTCCAGTGTTTCCTTATCTTCCTGAAACGGAATACGCCTTTTGCGCACCTCATGCTGATAGCACATAAGCAGCATTTCCTGAACCGTTTCCTTAGAATATCCTTCTATTCTAAATCGTGTTTCTGTAGTCGTTTCCAGTTGCCGATCCAGGATCTTTTGAAGCTGATTCTTTATGTTTATATCCATACTTTTGTATTTCTTCGTTATATCTATTTACTACCCAGTTTAGTATGGCTCTATAGTCAGAACTATACTTTTTCCCTTTTGATCCTTTATAGTTATCAAGTATTTCAATCATCCGTTTGGCTCCTTCCTCAGAATATTCAGCGCATAACTTAGCGTATTCATCCCTTGTTAGTGTTACGAACTCAGCATACTTGTATTTTTTTGCCTTCTCAGCCTTTTTTTGCTGCTCTGGCGTTAAAGGTGGTGGGCTTTCTTGTGGAAACAGTAAAACTTCCTGTTGCGGTTGTTGGGGCTGCTCTTGTAGGATCGTTTCTGCTTCTGCTTTTGGAATGAAAACCCTTGCCTTAGTGATCTCACCCCCTTTCTTACCTGCCAGCCTTCTTTTCTCACTTATCAGGTTGTCTTTTACCATACGCCTACTATAAATAGCTCCATCTTCCCGAACTTCACACACCTTGTTTTCTATCAAAGAATCTACCCATTTAGAAGATTCTGAGCAATCCGTACCTATGATACGGGCTATATCCTCTTTCGTACAAGGCTGTCCGTTTGGCATAACCATAACACCACGTTCTACACTTTCCCACATATAGCATAACATATCCATCCACAAGCCCCTAACGTCTGGTGGAAGTACCCTTAATTCAGGACACCTCAACCAATCGCCAACATAGAAAGGCATAGGAGTTTCTTGTTTTCTTGCCATAGAGAGAATTTTTAAGGAAGCCGGGATAATTCCCAGCTTTCCTATAATCATGTTTGAACGGTTACACTTCCAGAATTGCAATATCGGGGGCAATATCCTTGATCTTATCCAGCACCTCATCAATACACTTATCTCTATAACTTTCCATCACTTCATTTGCTCCTGGAGAAACAAGTTGCAAAAACACTTCTCCATTTGTCAGATAATGATCGAACTCAATTTCGATGGGCTGTTTTGCAGTTCCCTTGAAGATAGCCATGTTTACGGTAAAGCTCTTTGGTAAATTACTTTCTACCTGGCAACGGTAAACATCAGCAACGGAGCCAGAAGGATCTCTTTGTTTCTCAATCTCTGCCTTTGCTTTTGCATTGAAGTTTTTGAGATTGGAAACAAGCACCATGCACTTTTCTTTATCTTCAAACAAACCACGATTCAGACGCAAAAATTGTCCTAATTTGGCAGGAATCCACCCCTTTTCACCATCATTAATACCGAACTTCTCAAATGTTTCAGATACTTCAACCATACCAGTGAACGTGTTTTTATTGTAATAATCATCTTCGTTTACAGTGAGCTGAATTGTCATTTTCTCACGATTCACAACGACATTTGCACGTTTCTGATCTACAGTGTCTATTCGCTTGGAAAGCCATTCATACGGAGTGGAGATAGTGCCGGAAACACTGATCTTTTCCGGGGCTTTGGTTGCAAGCGGTTGCTGTGCTTGTGCTGCGTCACCAAGTCTATAAACTACTTCAATAGGTTTTTCTCCTGTGTAATGTTCGATGTTAATGTTCAAACCTTTGTTTTTTTCTTCCATAATGTTTTAAAAATTAATAAATTAATAAATTAATAAATTAATTATCTGTACCAGTCAAGCGTACTGCCATTTGAATTGTTTTCTGCCTTTCTTCCGGCTTCATAGGTCTTTCTTCCAGCAAATAACCGTCTGGTGTATAGTAACCTACTCTTCCTTCGTCCTGGTCTATAAACTTGTAGCACTCGCCATTGATGTACTAACCGCCCTTTCTTAAATCGTCAAGCATTTTCCCGATTCGTTCTTGCAGTGGTTTCATTTTTCCTTTGAAGTCAGCTTTAACTACCTCAAAATTCTCTGTTAGTTCTTTCATTTTTATTTGAACTTCCACAAGATTAGCCCGAAGCTCATTTGTTTCTTCTTGAGAGAACTTTGAGAGATAACTTCTCTCTACGACTTCATCGCAGCTATCACGTAAAATTTGCGCTCTTTGCTCCACTGGAGTATCAGCCAACATTATATCTTTCATTGCAAAATAAGTTTGATTATTAATGAATTGAAGTCTATTTGAAAGTGGTACTTATTCAAGAGAACAAACAGTAAAATTGCGATTCCTAATATGTTATCTATAATTCTCCATATAAACCACTTCTTAGGGATAAGGCTTAAAACAATCAATGCAAGAAAACCTATCCATTGAGAGCTTATTACACCTATGAAGCACAATATAAGGTAGATCCAGTTGCACATTCTCCAAACAGCGAAAACTGGGCTTATCTCAGTGAGATCGTTTTTGTCCTTATACTTTTCCACAGCAGCGAAAACTTTTTTGCAAGCTGCCAAATTCAGCACTTCAAAGAAAAGGCAGAAGACTATCAGTATATAAAATATTGTTGTCATTCTTGCACCTTCTTTACATTAAACATCAAATAATCAAACCACAATTCAATGAATTGCTGCCCGAAATACTTTGCTTTCTCTCTTGATTCTTGCCAAAGCCGAGAGCCGACATACGCATTCGCATGCGAGGGGGCGTAATACGTAGACGCATAACCGAAGCCCGCACGATTGTTTATAGCGTCAATAACTGGAATATACACAAGCCCTTCTGTTTCTTTGATTTCTCTCTCAGTCCACAAAGCAAACCAGGGAAAATAGAAACGGCTGCTACCGCTTGCGTCCGGTTTAGGCTGGTAATTCTTACCCCACAAAGCCTGGCTGATTGTTTCAAGTTTGATTAAGGCAATAATTTCTTTTCTTACTCCAGCAGAACGCAAAGCCTTCTCATCAATAGGGGAACACTTTAAAGCAGCACACGCATCATCATAACTTCGGATTGTCGTGTAATCATCAAGGGTAGGGGTTGGTTTCTTTTCACCTTTGCAGAACAAGGCTACCAACACGTTTTTCACTTCTTCACTTTTAGCAACGTCTAAAGCTGCCTTTACTTCAATCTCAGTAATTTCAATTACTTTCATCTTTTAAAGATTTTAATCGTTTGACAATTTTGTTAGTTAATCGTATCGCATTATCCACTCTGGTACTTCTACCTTCGTGTGGGATATTTTCTATTAGCACTGGAATAAGCCGGATAAGCTCATTTACCAAGTGGTTGGGTATTTTCTTCATCGGCTTTCCTCCAGTTAGGATCGGGATCAGGTATTTCTATATTCAAGTATTCCAAAGCATACTCTCTGAGCTTCTCGCAATATGTTGAGAATGTTAGCGTGTCCATTGTTGCAGTTGATCCGGGAAACTCTATAATTTCACCCGTATGTTTGTTTACTACTTTGTCCTTAGTCATTTGAGCCTTAAAAAACTCGTGTACTTGTTCCACACTTGTAAACTCCCATCCGGCATTAAGCAACCCATCTAACAGCATTGGATAGATACACCCCCATAGCCAGCCGTTTTGATCGTTGGAGCGTGGCTTCCTAACCTTTTTCACTATTACCTGGTAAATCCCATCTACCGAATGAGAAAACAAGTCGTATAACGGTCTGAGGTTGAATAGCCCACCCTTCTTTTCTATCAAAACTTTATTTGTCATATAGCTGTAGCTGTTTTTCTAAACTCTTTCTAACTGCGTGTATGGCTCCTTCTCTACCTTCAAGGCTTCTCAGGTAATCTTCCAGCTCCTTACGTGTTTCTGCGATATAGTAGCCTTCACTCGTGGCGATCAGCCCAATCACCATACCCGAAAGTCTAATATGGTTGATAATCTTTCTTATTCGTGGACTATCAATTTTACACCCATAAGACTTTAAAGCCGAACACATCGCTTTATTTGTAATCGCTTTAGATTTACCTACCTTACCGTGAAGCCCTTGTACTATGAGAGGCAGAATAACTTTGTCCTCATAATCGGTTAGAGGTTTTGTTTGCTCTGAAAATCCTTGTATCATACCTAAAAATTGTTTAAGGTTATACTTAAACCTGGTTTAGCGGCATAAACCGCCTTTCCAGTAAGTTTTTGCACCTCAGATACAAATAAATGCTCATCGCTGTTATTAGATGAGAGGTGTAAAAGAACTATGTTTGCAACGTTGCTCAAATCGTTTTCTTTTAGAGCTTGTTTGCAACTTTCCAGTTCCATGTGAGAAACCATTAACCTGTTTCTTTGCGTAAGAGGAACACGCCCAGCATTAATGCTTTCTATCAGTTTCGTATCAGAGTAATTACATTCAATCAGTATATGATTCAATCCAGAAAAAGTATATTCAGACTGGCAACTATCCGTTAAAAACATAATACTACCACAATCCGGGTGCTTAATGAAATAGCCAACACAAGGTACATCGTGGAAAGCAGGGAAGGGGATCACCCGAAAACCACCAAGCAGATAGCCTAATCCTACTTTAATGGCTTTTACTCTGGAGCCTTTCAATTCCTTGCTTTCTATCACTTCTGAAAGAGCCAATACATGAAAGCCACAATCTACCATTGCCTTAGCATATTTAGCATGATCGTTATGCTGATGAGTTATTAAGCAGCCTACTACTTTGCGAATATTGAAATCCAAAGCCTTTTTTACGTCTATGAAACGTATTCCAGCCTCGATAATCAAAGCCTCATTGCCGTTATCCAGTATGTAGCAATTACCACTGGACGAACTGCCCAAAACTCTTAATTCCATTCCCATTAGAAACCTGGCTTATTTTCATTGGAAGCCGTTGCAGTATTGGCACTGGTAGTAGAAACTTCCTCAAAGCTAACATCTGACACATCAAAACGCTGTGTTCCCCTTGTGGGCATAGCGTCTGTATGCTCTTCCGCACCCTCAACATCATTTTCAAATGCTTGTTGCATTTCTATAGAGAGATAGCCGTATTTACTAAGTAAATTTCTAATAACGGTTTTGATAGCCATCCCATGAAAATTACCGAGCCATCCAACGGTTTTACTGTCTGCCGAGAAGGGCAGTTCGGCAAGTTTCATAAGGCTTTCTACAGTTGTTTCCTTCTTTAACCCTTTTGAGTAGCGTTTGGCGTGGGTAGCCATTTGTTCAACAGTCATGTACAACGTCTTAGAGAAGCCGTTAAGCAATTCAAAATAGCAGAAGTAACCTATGATCTTATCAGACTTCTTTTCTCCATCAAAAGCGATCTCGCCAGTAAGTTTGTTCACTTTACGAACTTCACCATCAAAAACGACATCTGCGTTAATGGTACGGTATTGATTGGATCTTTCCGCAAGCTGAATATAACCTTTGTACCCTAATTGAAACGTTGGCTCCATAACCTTGATATACTTTTGGGTAGGCTTACCGTCTGAGCCAATTTTGGGCTTACCGTTTTCGTCCAGATCATCTACTTTTTTGCTGTTATTGAAAGGGATAATGAAAGCGTACCCCAAAGCCTTATTGATTGGCAATTTCAAAACAGCAGCTTTCAGACATTCCGCTACAACCGCTTTCGGCTCACATAATTGTAAATTTGAATCCGAGTTGTAAAGATCAATAATGGAAGCAACAAATGTGGAAGCATTCTTAGACAGCGCATTTTTAAATTGTTCCATTACAGAAGGAGCGTTAAGCATAGTTTTCAGCACATCTATTTTTTTTGCCTGTGCTGGCATTTTCGTTGATTGAGTATTAACTACTTGTGTACCATTTGAATTTTCTTGCATCATAAAATTATTATTTAAAGTTGTTTGTATTCTTCCATTGTTCCATTTCCGGCAACACGTATCATCAAAGATTTATCTTTGCTAACCACGAGGTTTATTACTTGCGACATGGTAGGTATAAGCTCGTTCACACTTTCCCGATTATCAATGAAAATGGGTGCTGTGATACCTACCGATCGACATATAGCGTTTATTATATCCAGCCCGGCATTGATTTTTGAAGCATTATTTACATCGGCAAACGGCACACCATCCACAGAGCAAAAGCAGGTTATAGCCTCATTCCCATTCAACTTTTCGCTGATAAACGAAAACTTAACCAAAGAGAACATTCCGTTAATACGTTCCATCAGCTTGTTGTCTTTTTCTTTCTGGAAGTCTTGTACCAAAAACTCCAAACGTTCTTGTTCTGCCAGAGCTTCATTGTTTTTATCTCTTCTATCCTCCAGATCCTCAATAACTTTATTGGAACGCTCTATAGTATCACGTTTACCCAGCTTCTTATTCAGCTCATCTATAGCCTCAGAAAGAATAGCCTTATCTTCTTTCAACTCTGTTATGTCTATAGGTTTGGCTTCTGCCTTTAACTGGTTTTCAAGATCTACGATTTCATTACTGAGAGAAATCCAGGTAGGATCGGAAAGAATGATCTTTTGTGTATCTTGTTCTTCCGGCATATTCCCTTTACATTCATTGATATTATGCACCAATATTTCTTTCTCGTTACTCAACTGAGTTATAGTAGCTTGAATAATTGAACACTGCTTTTTAAGCTCTTCAACTTTTGCAGCTTTTTCCTTGCCTTCATTTTGTACTGCTTTCAGTCGGTTTGCCTTATTGAGATTAAAATTGTTCTGTAATTCTTGTTGCTTGGCTTGAATATCTTCTACCTCCAACTCTCTTTTACAAGTCGGGCAAATAAAAGCTCCTTCCGGGTACTGTAACGTTTCCGCATCTATGGCATAGAACTTGCCTCTCAATACTTCCAAATCATTGTTTAGAGCTTCGATAGTAGCTTTGATACGAGAATGATCCTCTTGTTTACGGAATATTTCAGCATCCTTGCTTTTAACTTGATATTCCAGCTTTGAAATATTATCCAGTACGTCATGGTAGGACTTATTGGCATTTTGTCTTATCTCATTTTCTCTTTGCGACTTGGCAAGTTTTTTGTTCCCGATTTGCTTTTGCAACTCAGATTTGGCTTTGAACTCTGCTTCTATCTGCTTGCTTTTATCGGCTAACTGGCTATCAATATCTTTAATTTTCTCTTTTTTGTCGGCTATTTCCTTCTTCAAAACCGCCCAATCCTCACTTTCAGGCATTGCATCACGTACCGAATCAATTCTACCAGGAATACCCTTTAGCTCATCTTTGATAGCTGATTTCTTAGAGGCTATTTCTTTTGCTAATTGCTCTAAGGTTCTGCCGGAAATAAGACTAATCAGCTCTTGAAACTTTGGATTGATATTAGCTACTTCCTCATTCGTAACGTTACCAGCCATTTCAAGCAGCATAGCTTTCTGATCTTGCGCTTTCATGGTCGGGAAATATAATGGGTTAGTAATCATCCTAAATACATCTTCCGGCAAGATCGCTGCTACTTCCGCATCATACTCCTTTTTTGTTTTGAGTTTTACACCATTCAAATAAAACTCTGTAGCATGGTTTTGAAGGACACCAGCGTTTACACCGCTTCCCCATTTCTCAACATAGTTACGTTGCAGTTCAACATCTCTGCCATTTATAGACAATACACCAGTTACGCTATGTACAAGGTGTAAGATTGGTTTTCCATCTTCTCCCAACGTTTTAATGTTAAAGTTGGTATCAGCCCTATTCGTGCTGTCCTTCCCAAATAACAGCCACAAGAACGCATCTTGAAGCGTTGTCTTTCCTGTGCCATTTTCACCACAGATAAAGGTGTTTTTATCTGTAAACTCTACTGTTAGATCCTGAATTTTCTTGAAATTCTTTAGGATCAATTTCTTTAAGAATACTTCTTTCATAATTTGTTTATATAAGTGTCTATTTTCTCTGTCTTTTCGATAGTTAATAATTCAGCTCTGGAGTATAGTATTTTGGAGCGTTTCTCTGTCCCATTCCTTGTAGGGTGTACAAGTTGCTGGCGTACCCACCGTTTTACACGAGCCTCACCGAATGATTTATAAGCCTCCCTTTGGGAAATGAGATCTTTTGCCGGAAATACCATTTTTGCGTAATTAGCTGCTCCAAGTTCTGCCATGTCACGACAAAGGTTTTTAAGCTCGTATAGCTCCAGTACAATACCCATTATCTACATTTCCTTTTCCGTATTCTTTTAGCCCTCAACATTTTTCTGAAATAGTGCTGTACGCTTTCTGTATTGTACTGGTTATCTGTATAAAGTACATAGAACATCAGGAAGCACATAGCCGTAAATAGAAGTTGGTGCGAAGCTGAGAACGCAATAGCACATACCAGGAAAGTAACCCCTAAAGCACCGAATATGGAGCAACCAACCAAATTTAAAAACGTGTCCAAACTCATATCAATGTTGCATTATTGTTATTTGAATAAGTTGTTTTGCATAGCATACCGCATAAACTCAGGGAACGAGTGTACACCGACTTTCCTAAAACTGTTTTTTCGGTGATTATTAACGGTATTCAAAGAGATAAATAGTTTGTCCGCTATTTCTGAATCTGATTTTCCTTCATAAAGCAGCCTCATCACTTCAAACTGTCTATCCGATAGCTTTGAATTAAATTTGGGTGCGCAAATGATCTTATCGCTTTTACACTCGCCACGTAGAGGACACCCGACAAATTCAAAGCGGAAATTCCAATTCTCATCAACATCTATCACATTATCGTATAGACCAAAGTTGCACTTTATAAATCTCCGTACAGCCAAAAAATCACGGTAACGCTTATTTTCAGAACTCTTTGAGTAAATTTCCATCAAAGCCGTATAAGCCTCAGTATAAAATTCTCTCAGTATTTCCAAGAAAGCCTGGATAAACTCAGTATCACTTTCTCTAAGTTGCCTTTCCGCTTCACCTAAAGGACGCATAGTAACTTCGCCTTCTGGTGTGGTGTAAAATTCGATAGGTTTCATATTACGATACTTCAGGGAATAAATACTTAGCAGGAACTTTAAACTCTTTCTCTAAAACAGATTGCGCCAACGCATCCGGCTTTTGTGTTCCAGCTATCCAACACCGCACGGTTTTTACGGACTTCTTAGTAATCTTAGCCACCTTTTCTACAAATTCTGTTTTAGGAGCTTTGATACTACTTCTTTCGGGCAAACTCTTATACATTTGCGTAAAAGTAGGATAGTCTTTTTCTGTTAATTCGCTCATTTTCATTTGAAATATTATCACTCCTATAGGTTATTTTGCCTATATTTGTGGTGTTATTACTTTTATTACGTTGCAAATATATGTAACATTGGCAATATTACCAAATAAACCTCGTAATATTTTAGTAATATTTCAAGGAATATTATCATGTTATATTTTAAAAAGTCAATAAATGATTGATTTAAAAAGACTTAGGAAAGAAAAAGGAATCACACAGAAAGAATTAGCTCAACTTCTTTCATGTGGGCAGAGCTTTATTGCCAACGTAGAGAATGGCAGAAGGGATTTACCACCCGTCAAAATTGAAATATTAGAAAGGAAATTTGGTAATATTTGCAGTTATATTACCAATGATATAGAAGAGATAAAGCCGATAGAAAATAAGCCTAAAACCATTGCGCCAAAACAACATTCACAGACTGAAAAAATGGAAGTATCTACAGATATTCTGTTTGCTGGTGCAGACGCTTTTTCCAGGCAGCTAATACAGCTAATGAACGAGAAGCTGATAGCACCCTATTCTATGATTACCGAGAAAGAAAAAGAGATAGAACGGTTAAATAGAGAAATAGGTCGCCTCGAAGCATTGTTAGAGGTAAGCAAAAAAATGAATGCCCAGCAGGAAGATGTTGCAAAATGTGCAGATACCGTATAGTATTTGGCTTTAAACAGATTAAATATTAGAGTATGGAAGATTATAGCAAACTTGTAATAGAATTGTACAGAGAGCAATTCTTGGCTTATACAGTAGGTTTACCCGTAAACGTAGATAGCATTTTCAGTGTTCAAGATTGCCTTCTTAAAGCGATTGATAAAGCAAAGGTTAATAATGAGCCTACAGATTACCTGGTGAATTTGAAAAATGAAGTTGATTTTTTGAAGTACCAAATTCTAAGATAATGAATAATGCAGAAGCTAACAGACCTATTGCAAACCGTTTCTTTGAAGCCTTTGATGCTCTTGTGGCAATGGGTAAGATAAAAAGCGTGAGAAGCTATTGTGATCCCAACGGTGTAGATAGGCGAAATATGGAGTTACTTCGTAAAGATCCTACACGAAACTTACTACAACCATTTTGGCTGGTTCCTTTGATTACTGAATATGGTGTTAGCGCAAAATGGCTTCTTACTGGAAAAGGTAAGATGTTAGAAAAATAAAGCGATACTTTAAACAGTGTCGCTTTTTCTTTTCCCCTTAACAATCCCCTATATATACTCTATTATTAATATATAATCTTCTTATTATTATATTATATATATACCCCCGTTTAAGTTTTGCTTAGGCAATTTGCTTAAGCAAAAGTGTTTTTTGTGCAAATCATCACAAAAGCCGCTTGTATTGTAACAAACTGATAATCAGTTATATATTAGTGGTTTGATATGCAAACATACGGATACAACAAATTTTGCTTAAGCAATTTGCTTAGGCAAATCTTCAAGCAAAAATAACATTTTGCTTACCTTTTTGCTTAGGCAAATTGCTTAACCAAATTGCTTAGGCATTTTGCTTAAGCAAAACGCAAAGCATTATACACCAACAAATTACACTTTATTGGTGTGCTGTTGTATCATCTTCATTTTGCCTAAGCAAATTGCTTAAGCAAAATAGTTTTCTTTGTACTTTTTCATTTATAGGCTCCTTAGTTTCGCTGATATTTATATTCACCAGGTTAATTACTTTCCTGTTCGCTTGATCTATAGGATCCCATGATTTTTTTATGTAGATGTCCGTTACCCTCATACTATCATCAACATGATTAAGAGAAGTATGTACGGTGTATTTATCTACTCCTGCATCATTTAAAGCTATGGTAGCCCATGAGTGCCGAGCTGCGTAAAACTCCAAATCATCTACACCAACTAACTTTCCTACTTTCTTTAACCCCTTGTTTAGAGCCGTACTGAAAGTATTTACATCTGCATACATCGTATAAAACCTGAATACCCTTTTTCCTGTAGGATCCCGATATTTATCTACAAGAACTTGGTATTCCGGTTCTACTTTGATTGAGATTTCAGCTTTATCAATGCGCCTTTCTTTGGTTTTTATTCTTTGGTATGTAATACGTCCGTTCCTATAATCTGTACAATTATATAAGTCTATAGCATTCATGCCAATTAAACCAAAGCTCAGCAAGAACACATCTTTTGCAAAATTGAATCTATTAGTACCGGGCTGGAGTATCTTAGTATATTCCAAATTTGCAATAGCTTGTATTTGCTCAACCGTCAAAGCTCGCTTTCTCGTTGCCGGAAGTTTCGGGAAATCAATGTGAGAAAAAGGGGAATAAGGTATTCGGATAACTCCAGCATCCTCATCGTTGAACTCTTTTTTCGCTCTGTTGTATATAGCCCTCATCCTATTTAAATAGTTGTGAGTTACATACCCCCTTGTTACATTTGGCTGTTTGGTTATCCAATCAGCCCAATTTTGCAAAAACTTAGCTGTTATTTCGGATAACATAACCTTTTCCCGACCAACAAACTTAACCAATGATCTAACAGCACATATATAGGTATCTGCATTACCTCCATGTCCTGCTTCTTTCATTCGTTTTATTTCCTTCCAGGTGTAGGCTACAATATCAAGATCAAATTTTTCATTCTCATTATCGGTAGTAATGATTCTGATAATTTGCTCCATAGTCATACTGGTTTGCCTTTCACCCCAACGATCCAAACGTTTACGATACGTCCTTATCATTTCATCAGTAAGATCTATGTAATGCTGATTTTTGATTTTAAAGGTTTTCTGGGTAATATCTTCCTTATATATAAAATAAGGTGTAGCCAGGTATCGCTTTTCTCCGTTGTGTGTTACACGTATCTTAATATTATAGGTTCCGTCCTTCTTTTTTTGATGGGCGTAAACCTCCGCTTTAAATGTTGCCATAACTTTTGTAGAATATTTGTAGAACTATTTACTGCAAAAGTACCTCACTTATGCGGATTATGCGGTAACACGATCACTACCAAAATCTGTCATTTTGTACCCCCGATGGGAATCGAACCCATATTTTCGGTTTAGGAAACCGACGTTCTATCCGTTGAACTACAGGGGCTTACAAGTATGCTGTTATCAATCTTTCTCAAAGAACTCTTTGTTATTTCAATACATTCCTCTATCTTTGCTGTCTATGTAGGTGAATGTTTAGGAAACATCTATTCTATCCGTTGAACTACCAAGGCAGGCTTCTGCTGTCCGTAAAGGAGCAAGCCCTTCTGCATATTTCCTGCTATTTGCAGCAGATTGCGAGTGCAAAGATAATGCTTTCCATCGATTTTCCGAAAAAAGTTTTGTTAATCCGATTAACTTTACGAAATTTGTCCCAATGAAAAATACATTAACCTCTAAAAGAACTATTTAATTCATAGTAAATCGTAAGTTATGGCAAACGACATGATGGTCAAAGAACTGGAGCAAGTGGTAGTCCGCTTCTCCGGAGACTCCGGCGACGGTATGCAACTCGCCGGCAACATCTTCTCTACAGTTTCGGCTACGGTGGGCAATGACATCAGCACATTCCCCGACTATCCGGCAGACATTCGCGCCCCGCAAGGATCGCTTACCGGCGTTTCCGGTTTTCAGGTACACGTCGGTGCAGACAAAGTCTATACACCTGGCGACCAATGCGACGTGCTGGTAGCCATGAATGCCGCTGCGCTGAAAACACAATATAAATTCGCCAAACCGACTGCCTGTATCATCATCGACACAGATGCTTTCCAGAAGTCGGACTTGGAAAAGGCTGCCTTCAAGACCGATAATCCGATAGAGGAAATGGGCATCAGACAAGATGTGATAGCCGCCCCCATCTCGCAGATGGTGAAAGACTGTCTTGCCGACACGGGTATGGACAACAAGTCGATGATGAAATGCCGCAACATGTTTGCCGTAGGCTTGGTATGCTGGCTCTTCAACCGCGACCTGAAGATTGCCGAAGACTTCATCCGCGAGAAATTCGCCAAAAAGCCCCAGATTGCCGAAGCAAACATCCGGGTAATACACTCCGGATACGACTATGGGCACAACACGCACTCCTCCGTATCACACACGTACCGCATAGAGAGCAAAGCCACCGTACCCGGCCGCTACATGGACATCACGGGGAACAAGGCGACTGCCTACGGCTTCATCGCCGCCGCCGAAAAAGCAGGACTAAGCCTATACCTCGGTTCCTATCCCATCACTCCCGCCACCGACGTGCTGCACGAACTGTCCAAGCACAAATCGCTGGGTGTAAAGACCGTGCAATGCGAGGACGAAATCTCGGGTTGCGCCTCTGCCGTAGGCGCCTCGTTTGCCGGCGCACTGGCCGTCACTTCCACTTCGGGACCGGGCATCTGCCTGAAATCCGAAGCCATGAACCTGGCCGTCATCATGGAACTGCCGCTGGTAGTGCTCGACGTACAGCGCGGCGGTCCGGCCACCGGACTCCCTACCAAATCGGAACAGACCGACCTCTTGCAGGTACTCTTCGGCCGTAACGGCGAAAGCCCCATGCCGGTGCTAGCCGCCACGTCACCCACCGACTGCTTCGAAGCCGCCTACGAAGCTTCCAAGATTGCCTTGGAGCACATGACTCCCGTCGTGCTGCTGACCGACGCCTTCGTAGCCAACGGCTCGGCCGCCTGGAAACTACCCGACCTGAAAGAATATCCCGCCATCTGCCCGCCCTACGTGCGCCCCGAGATGAAAGGCGAATGGACTCCCTACCAACGCAACCCCGAAACTGGCGTACGCTACTGGGCCGTGCCGGGCACCGAAGGATTTGCCCACATCTTGGGCGGACTGGAGAAGGACGACAAGACGGGTGCCATCTCTACCGATCCCGAAAACCATGACCTCATGACGCACCTGCGCCAGGAAAAGATAGACAAGATTGCCGTGCCCGACGTAGAAGTGCTGGGCGACCGCGACGATGCCGACCTGCTCATCGTGGGCTTCGGCGGAACCTACGGACACCTGCACGCCGCCATGGACGAACTGCGCTCAGCAGGCAAAAAGGTGGCCTTGGCCCACTTCAAGTACATCAACCCGCTGCCCAAGAACACGGCCGAAGTGATGAAGCGCTACAAGAAAGTCGTAGTGGCCGAACAGAACATGGGACAGTTCGCCGGCTACCTGCGCATGAAAGTAGACGGATTCGTGCCCTATCAGTTCAACCAAGTAAAGGGACAGCCGTTCCTGGTGAACGAACTGGCAGAAGCCTTCAGCAAGTTAATGGATAAATAACCAACCATCAATTTTAAAGCAAAACATTATGTGCGAATATACAGCAAAAGATTATAAGAAAGGACAACCCCGCTGGTGTCCGGGTTGCGGCGACCACTTTTTCCTGGCCTCCCTGCACAAAGCCATGGCCGAGATAGGCGTGGCTCCCCACAGCATCGCAGTGATTTCGGGTATCGGCTGTTCCAGCCGCCTGCCCCACTACATGAATACCTACGGCATGAACACCATTCACGGTCGTGCGGCCGCCATTGCCACAGGCTGCAAGGTGGCCAACCCGCAACTGGCCGTCTGGCAAGTGTCGGGCGACGGAGACGGACTCGCCATCGGCGGCAACCACTTCATCCATGCCAACCGCCGTAACATCAACCTGAACATGATTCTACTGAATAACCGCATCTACGGCCTGACCAAAGGACAGTACTCGCCCACGTCGCCCCGCGGATTCGTCAGCAAATCATCGCCCTACGGTACTGTAGAAGACCCCTTCCGTCCGGCAGAACTCTGCTTCGGCGCACGTGGCCACTTCTTTGCCCGCGCCGTAGCCACCGATGCCGCCGGTACCATAGACATCTTGAAAGCCGCCTACAACCATAAAGGTGCTTCGGTATGCGAAATACTGCAAAACTGCGTTATCTTCAACAACGGCACACACGACATGGTAGCCAAAAAGGAAGACCGTGCCAAGAACGCCATCTACCTGAAACACGGCGAACCGATGCTCTTCGGCGAAAACAATGAATATGGACTGGTGCAGGAAGGATTCGGCCTGAAAGTAGTGAAGCTGGGCGAAAACGGAATCACCGAAAAAGACATCCTGGTGCACAACGCCCACTGCGAGGACAACACCCTGCAACTGAAGCTCGCCCTGATGGAAGGTCCCGACTTTCCGATTGCACTCGGCGTCATCCGTGATGTGGAAGCTCCTACCTACGACGAGGCTGTGGAGGCGCAAATAGCAGAAGTATCCGCCCAGAAGAAATACCACAACTTCGAGGAGTTGTTAATGACCAACGATACGTGGGAAGTGAAGTAATCTTCCCGACGTAATATAAGAATGGCCCTTGTTTTATCATGCCCTTCATCAAAGCCTCCAAGGCAGAGATGAAGGGTTTTTCATAAGAGTAAAGGCAACTCAGATTTTCTCGCCAAACGCCAGATCGCCCGCATCTCCCAGCCCGGGCACAATATAGGAATGCTCGTTCATCTCCGGGTCGATGGCTGCACACCACAAGGTTACTTCATCTCCGGGAAACAACTTTTCCAGATGTTCTACACCCTGCCGACTGGCTATGACACAAGCTATCTGCAACTTGGCCGGCATCCCCTTGGTGATGAGAGCCTTCCAGGCCAGTTCCATACTTTCACCCGTGGCAAGCATCGGGTCTACAATCAATAATGTCTTCTTGGACAAATCCGGAGTAGCGATGTATTCGATGTGTACATCCACCGTGCGGCATTCCTTATCCTTATAATAACGGTAAGCTGAAACGAACGCATTTCCGGCACGGTCGAACACGTTCAGGAAACCCGTATGCAAGGGTAGTCCGGCACGGAAAACAGTGGCAATCACCACCTCGTCATCGGGGGTGCTGACCGGTGCCACTCCCAAAGGAGTCTGTACCCGCTTGATGGAATACGTCAGTTCCTTACTCATTTCATACGCCATTATCTCTCCAATGCGTTCAATATTACGCCGGAAACGCATACGGTCACCTTGGACTGCTACATCACGGATTTCCGCCACGTATTGGTTCAAAACGGAATTTGCCTCGGCAAAGTTGATAACCTTCATAACTATAAATGTGCTAATGTGCTGCAAAGTAAACGAATTTCACCCAATTTGCAACATTCAGTTAGCAGATCTTGTTATGGTTTTATAAAAGATTTCTCATTAGAGAAAAATTTCTCTAATAGGGCCTTTCTTTAAAAAGAAAGTATTACTTTTGTAGGCGAAAGACAAGGGACTTACTGAAAAGCAGGAAAAAAGAGATTTTTCTACACCCGTTTTCCCTTGTAAATCAAAGGAAAAAAGGAATTAAAGAAAAGAGAATATAAACCAAATACCAACATTTTAAATCATTAAAAGAAATGGCAAATTTAGATTTAAGCAAGTACGGTATCCAAGACGTGAAGGAAGTTTTCCACAACCCGTCTTACGATGTACTGTTCGCAGAAGAAACCAAACCAGGTTTGGAAGGTTTTGAAAAAGGTCAGGTAACTGAACTGGGTGCTGTAAATGTAATGACAGGTATCTATACCGGTCGTTCCCCTAAAGATAAATTCTTCGTAATGAATGAAGCCAGCAAGGATTCTGTATGGTGGACTTCTGAAGAATACAAAAACGACAACAAACCTTGCTCTGAAGAAGCTTGGGCTGACCTGAAGGCTAAGGCTGTTAAGCAGCTGAGCGGCAAGCGTCTGTTTGTTGTCGATACTTTCTGTGGCGCCAACCCCGCTACCCGTATGAAAGTACGTTTCATCATGGAAGTGGCATGGCAGGCTCACTTCGTAACTAACATGTTCATCCGCCCCACAGCTGAAGAACTGGCTAACTACGGAGAACCCGATTTCGTATCATTCAATGCTTCCAAGGCAAAAGTTGACAACTACAAGGAACTGGGCTTGAACTCTGAAACAGCTACTGTATTCAACTTGAAGACCAACGAACAGGTTATCCTGAACACTTGGTACGGTGGTGAAATGAAGAAGGGTATGTTCTCTATCATGAACTACAAGAACCCGTTGCGTGGTATCGCTTCTATGCACTGCTCTGCCAACACCAACATGGAAGGCACTGACTCTGCCATCTTCTTCGGTCTGTCAGGTACAGGCAAGACTACTCTGTCAACCGACCCGAAACGTCTGTTGATTGGTGATGACGAACACGGATGGGATGACGAAGGTGTATTCAACTACGAAGGTGGTTGCTACGCTAAGGTTATCAATCTGGATAAAGAAAGCGAACCCGACATTTACGCTGCCATCAAGCGTGACGCTCTGTTGGAAAACGTTACAGTTGCTGCTGACGGCAAGATTGACTTCGCCGACAAGAGCGTAACTGAAAACACTCGTGTTTCTTATCCTATCTACCACATCAACAACATCGTTAAGCCGGTTTCCAAGGGTCCTCACGCTCACCAGGTAATCTTCTTGTCTGCCGACGCATTCGGTGTATTGCCTCCGGTATCTATCCTGAACCCTGAACAAGCTCAGTACTACTTCTTGTCAGGCTTTACTGCCAAGTTGGCCGGTACAGAACGTGGTATCACTGAACCGACTCCGACATTCTCTGCTTGCTTCGGTGCTGCTTTCTTAAGCCTGCATCCTACTAAATATGCAGAAGAGCTGGTTAAGAAGATGAACAAGGTTGGTGCTAAAGCATACTTGGTTAACACCGGTTGGAACGGTACCGGCAAACGTATCTCCATCAAAGATACTCGTGGTATCATCGACGCTATCCTCGACGGTTCTATCGACAAAGCTCCGACGAAGGTTATTCCTTTCTTCGACTTCGTAGTACCTACTGAATTGCCTAACGTAGATCCGAAGATTCTTGATCCTCGCGACACTTACGAATGCGCTTGCCAATGGGAAGAAAAAGCAAAAGACCTGGCTGGCCGCTTCATCAAGAATTTCGCTAAGTTCACTGGCAACGAGGCTGGCAAGGCTTTGGTTACTGCTGGTCCGAAACTCTAATAACAGCAATTTGCATAAAGTTAAAGCGGCTCCCGAAAACGGGAGCCGCTTTCTTTATATGAGCAAATTCAAAAGCTAGTCTGCACAATAAAAACGCGGCCCACCAGTAAAATAATGACTCCGCACACTTCCGAAGCCACCTTCACCGCCAACCCTCAAAAATAGAAAGAAATTTCAACGCAGCCTAAATAACAGATAATATTAAGAACTTATCATCAGCACTTATAATCGCACCATACAGAAAATAATAATTCAGGGAAGCCTTCATGTGCAAATTGTACTACAAGTTCTGTAGGAACTCGGTAAAGCTTCAAAGGAATAATTTGCTAAAATGAATTATCTTTTGCAAAGATATCTGTTCTTTTTAATAAAAGAAGTAATTATCGTTTCTTTTTTAAAATATTTTAGTATTTAATGGAATAGTACTGCTCTTCCATGTTATGGCATATTAGTGCAACCGGAAAGCAGGATACGTGCATAAGTCTGTCAGGAAGACAGTACAGGAAAAATATAACTAAAAGGCTTTTAATGCTACCCCACTACGGAAACGAGGTTGATAGGAAACACGAAATAAGTTCCTACAGAACTTAAAAGATAAACGACTTCAAAACCTA
This sequence comes from Bacteroides sp. L10-4, assembly GCF_013373675.1. Classification (NCBI taxonomy): domain Bacteria; kingdom Pseudomonadati; phylum Bacteroidota; class Bacteroidia; order Bacteroidales; family Bacteroidaceae; genus Bacteroides; species Bacteroides sp. L10-4. The sequence continues at coordinate 52,314 of NZ_JABXJH010000012.1, read as the reverse complement.
ATTAAATAAAACCTTTTTTATTAACTATAATTATACAAAGAGAATGAAACCACCCTAATGTAACATGGAAAAAGTAAAAAGAGTTTATCAAAACATTTAAAATCAAAACCTTGAATTAGTAAAAAGTATTATGAGAAAGAAAGCACTATTGGTGGCCCTCTTAGGAGGATATTTCCTTGGGGCACAAGCAGTAGAAGTTCCTATTATCAATGAATCGGCCATTGTGCAACAAGCAAGTAAAATGCAAGGTACAGTGGTAGATGAGACAGGAGAGCCGATAATCGGCGTAACTATCCAAGTAAAAGGCAAACCCAATCTAGGGACTATTACCGATGTTGACGGTAATTTTTCCATCAATGTTTCTCCGAAAGACGTTTTGGTGATTTCGTTCATTGGTTTCGTAACGCAAGAAATCAAAGTAGGAAATCAGACTTCACTCAGAATTACATTAAAGGAAGACAGCGAAGTCCTGGATGAAGTTGTAGTAACGGCTTTCGGTACAGGGCAGAAAAAAGAAAGCGTGGTAGGTTCCATACAAACCGTGCGACCTTCGGACTTGAAAGTACCGTCATCTAACTTATCCAACTCTTTTGCCGGGCGTCTCTCCGGTGTGATTGCCTACCAACGTAGCGGACAACCGGGTAGTAATGGCTCCGATTTCTACATCCGCGGTATATCTACTTTGAGTGGTATGACTTCACCGTTGATTATTCTGGATGGCGTGGAAGTCAGTTCCGCCGACCTCAATGCACTTGATCCCGAAATCATCGAAGGATTCTCTATTTTGAAAGACGCCACGGCCACAGCCATGTATGGTACACGTGGTGCAAATGGTGTAATGATTGTTACCACGAAAAGTGGTGCCGATTCGGAAAAGCCCATCATTGGTGTGCGTGTGGAAACGAATATCACTACTCCCACCCAAATTCCAAGTTTCGTAGACGGCTACCGTTACATGGAACTTTACAATGAAGCCGTGACCAGTGAACAGACCGGAAACATTCTGTATACCCAAGAACAGATTAACAACACACGCAATGGCGTGAATCCTTATATCTGGCCGAATGTAGATTGGTACGGATCATTGTTCAATGACATGGCTTTCAACCAGAAGGCAAACTTCAATATTCGTGGCGGTACGAAAAAAATCACCTATTTCATGAACGTGGGTGTCAATCACGAAACCGGTATGTTGAAGAACGAGGCTTCCAAGTATTTCTCTTATAAGAACAATATTGATTTGATGAAATATACTTTTCAAAACAATATTGACTTCCACATGTCCAAAAGCTCTACTATCTCCTTGCACCTGAATGTACAGCTGAATGACCTGACTCAGCCAAACACCTCTGTGGGTGACCTATATGGAGCCGTAATGAACTCCAACCCGGTAGACTTCCCCATCGCTTATCCGGCAGACGGCGTAAATAACTGGGTATATTGGGGAGCTTACGCCGGCGGTAACGACCAGGGAGCCGTGAACCCCATGGCAAGTCTGACCAACGGTTATCAGGATATCTTTGAAAGTACGGTGATGGCCAATATCGATTTTGAACAGAAACTGGACTTCTTGCTGAAAGGACTCCGTTTCAAGGCCTTGTTCTCTTATAAAAACTATAACAAGACGACCACCATGCGTAGTCAAGGCATTAACCGTTATACCTTGACCGGATATGAACAGAATCCGGACGGTACCTATAACATGACGATTTCTCCGTTCGGTTCGTCCAACCCTACTAAGCCAGTACTGAGTACGACCTCTTATGTTGGCGGAGACCGCCGCATTTATTTCCAGTCATATCTGGACTATAACCAGAAATTCGGCAACCATAATTTCAATGGAATGGTGTTGTGGAATATCGACCAATATGACAGCAATGCTCCTACTGACTTGGTGGCATCTCTTCCCCGTCGCAAAATGGGTTTTGCCGGTCGTGCATCATACGATTATGCCGGCCGCTACCTGATGGAAGTAAATGCCGGTTACAACGGTTCCGAAAACTTTGCCAAAGGACATAAATGGGGATTTTTCCCCTCGGTAGCTGTGGGATGGAACGTTAGCCAAGAAGCTTTCTTTGAACCGATAAAAGATATCATCTCCAGCCTGAAACTCCGTGCTTCTTACGGTCTGGTAGGTAACGACCAGCTGTTAGATTCAAGCAACCAGATTATCCGCTTCATCTATATGTCGGACATCACCCTACAGAGCGATAATGCAAGCTTCACCACCGGTGACAAGCAGCAGACTACTTTAAACGGCCCCGTGTATACACGTTATCAGAACAACGACCTGACATGGGAAGTGGGCGAGAAACTGAACGTAGGATTTGATATGCAGCTATTCAATTCATTGAATATCAATGTGGACGTATTCCGCGAAATCCGTCGCGACATCTTCCAACAGCGCTACTCCATTCCTAACTACCTGGGTACGGCAAGTACAGCCGTTTACGGTAACCTGGCCAAAGTAAAGAACAGCGGTTTCGACTTGTCAGTAGATTATGGCAGACAATTGAACAAGGACCTTGCTATTCAGTTCAAGGGCACGTTTACTTATGCGCACAACAAGATTCTGGAATATGACGAAGCTCCAGGCGTACGTCCTACGCTTTCAAACATCGGTAAGAAACTCAACACCATCTACGGCTATATATCCAACGGTCTTTATATAGACAGAGCCGATATCGACAACAATCCGACTTCTACATTGGGCAATATCGCTATTGCTCCGGGTGACATCAAATATGTGGACCAACCGGACAAAAACGGTAATTATGATGGAAAAATCACCAGTGATGACCGCGTAGCCATGGGCTATCCCACCGTACCGGAAATCGTTTACGGTTTCGGACCCTCTCTCTCCTATAAAAACTGGGACTTCTCCTTCTTCTTCCAGGGAGTGGCGAATACTTCGCTGATGATGTCTGGCTTCGCTCCTTTCGGAACGCAGTATAACCGTAATGTATTGTCTTGGATTGCCGATGACTATTGGTCTGAAACCAACCAGAACCCGAATGCCAGCCATCCGCGCCTGACCAAGAACGATAACAATCACAACATGCAATCCTCCGACTATTGGTTGCGCAACGGTGCTTTCCTAAAACTGAAAAATGCAGAAATCGGCTATACATATAAGAAAGCCAGATTCTACATCAGCGGCATCAACTTGCTGACTTTCTCTCCGTTTAAGCTTTGGGACCCGGAAATGGGTGGAGGTAAAGGCTTAAGTTATCCTACACAGCGTACTTTCAACGTTGGTTTCCAATTGACATTTAAATAACCCGATAAAAATGAACAGTATGAAAAAGTTCTATAAAATATTCATCGTGATGGCGTGTTTGCTGTTGGGTGTTTTGTCTTCGTGCGATTATCTGGACGTGGTTCCCGATGAAAAAGCTACAGAAAAAGATGCGTTTGAGGACAAGGAAGCAGCCAGACGTTTCATCTATTCTTGCTATGCTTATATCCCCAATCCGAGAAACGGCACCTCGTCTCTCGATCTTTTTACCGCTGATGAGGTGGTAACAGCATTTGAGCATGAAACATTCGCTTCTTTTCCGAAAGGAAACTATTCCGCTTCCCGTCCGGTTATTTCCTATTGGAACTCTTTGTTCCAAGGAATCAAGCAGTGCTACATCCTATTAAACAACATTGACAAGGTTCCGGCATTGGAGGCATCCGTCAAGGCCGATTACATTGCCCAAGCCAAGTTCCTGATAGGTTACTATCACTTCTTGCTGGTGCGTAGCTATGGTCCGGTAATTCTGGTAAAGGAAGAGCCTTCACTGATTACACCTGCCGACCAATATTCGCCCCGTTCTTCCTATGACGAGTGTGTGGACTATGTATGCCAGATGCTGGACGAATCGGCCGAAGGCCTGCCCGCCACCCGCGTCAACGAGCATTACGGGCTGGCCACCAGTGTGGCTGCCAAGTCCATCAAAGCCAGAATGTTGCTTTATGCAGCATCTCCTTTGTTCAATGGAAACAGTGAGTTCTATGCCGACTTTAAAGATAAGGACGGCAACGCACTGATGCCTCTTACATACGATGCCGGCAAATGGCAGAAAGCCAAGAGCGCATACGAAGAAGCTATCCGTGTGGCAGAAGCTGCCGGATACGGGCTCTACAAGAAAACGGACTATATGTTGGACGGTTTTGATAACGTGGAACCGGTAGATCCGGTGCAGCACACGTTGCGCTATACGGTAATCGAGCCTGCCAATAACGAGGTGATTTGGGCTGATTGCCGCTCGGAAGGTGCTTACAGTATACAGAACAAGTCTTTGCCTTTCTGCAATGGTTCGGCATACAATGGCGTGTCTCCGACACTTGCCATGCTGAAGCGTTTCTATACCGAAAACGGTCTGCCGATTGATGCGGATCCGGCTTTCCCGAAAGGCAACAGCATTTATGAATCGACCACTTTGGGCGAGGAGAATGCAAGCATCGGTGATCCTGAAGCACAGACCATCCGGTTCAATCTGAATCGCGAACCCCGTTTCTACGCTTGGGTGGCCTTCCAAGGAGGTTTCTATGAAATTCTGAGTGCCACGGACGGCACTGGCGCTTATGATGCTGATGCAAGTTACCAGAAATACAATTTGGCAGTCAATCAGGGCAAATTGGTCTGTGACTTTGTGATTGGCGGCAACACTTCACGCCAGCCGGAAGGAAGCACGTTGCGCACAAACAACTATTCACCTACCGGATACCTGAACAAGAAAGGAGTAGTGCCGGGTTATAGTGTACGTACATCTCTGTACTATCCTCCATTTTATCCGTGGCCGGTAATCCGTCTGGCCGAACTTTATCTGGGGTATGCCGAAGCTTGTGTGGAATGCAACGATTTGTCCAATGCCAAGAAGTATTTGAACGAAGTTCGTAAACGTGCCGGCATACCTGATGTGGAAACTTCCTGGAATGGCATTGCCACATTAGACCAGAACAAGATGCGTGAGATTGTGCGTCAAGAGCGTACTATCGAGTTCTATCTGGAGAATCACACTTTCTGGGATTTGCGCCGCTGGAAGGATGCCGAGCGTCATTTCAGTGTAAAAGCAAAAGGTATGAATATTTTGGGTAAGAATATTGAAGAATTCGCACAAGAATCAGAAGTTTCTTTTGAACGCAAATTCGAGAGCCCCACTCAATATCTGATGCCTGTCCCCGTGGAAGATGTCAACAGAAATCTGAATCTGGTTCAGAATCCTGGTTATTAATGAAAAAACAGTATGAAAATGAAAAATACACTTAAATATTTTGTAGGGTTGCTCCTCTCCGGAGCTGCCCTGCTCACCAGCTGCGACAACGAGAGCGGTATTACTCCGGGTGAAATCACTGATTTGACAGCCGAAAGTACTCCGGGCTGCATTATATTGCGCTGGAACACTCCAGAAGAGTCTAATATCCGTTATATTGAGGTGAAGTATTACGATCCATTGTTGAAAAAGGATGTGATGCGTACTGCAAGCGTCTATGCAAACAGCATCGAAATCCCGGATACTCGCGCCAAATACGGGGAGTATAACTTTACGGTGCAGAGTGTCAGCGCCACGGGCGACAGAAGTGCCTTACAGAGCATTTCAAAGGTTTCAGAGCCGGCAGAGCCGACTTACGTCAGCACACAAATTGCGTTGACTGCCGCTGATTTATCTACAAACGCGCAGGAACCCAGCGAAGGTCCTATCGCCAATTTGCTGGATGGAAATACAGGTACATTCTTCCATACGGCATGGAGTGTAGAGATTCCGGGACCGCACTGGTTGCAAGTAAACTTGAAGAAAGAAATTACGGAAGCTTATAGATTTGAATACGCGCCGCGTAATGCCAACAACAGACCTACAGATTTTGATTTGATGGGTAGCATGGATGGCAACGAGTGGTTCTTGATAAAGAACTTCACCAAAGAGGCTGACGGCATTGCCGGTGACGGGACCTATGCTTCGGAAGTGTTTGATGTGGAACAACCGTTTAAACAGATACGTATTGTAGTCAACGAAACTAATTCAAAGAGCGTGTTCTGGACTATGTCCATATTCAAGTTCTATTCGGTTACTGTTGAAGACCCGGAAGCACCGGATACGAATGAATAGACACAATCTTCACCTTCAATTTAAATCTTAAAATCATTGGGAGGGGAAGAGGGCTTACAAGGAGCTTTCTTCCCCTTTTTGCCGGATTTGCACTGATTTATTATCCCTTTTTACTAGATTTGCAAACACCAATTATCAAGACAATATGAAACGTATCAAACAAATGTTGACAGGTGCAAGTTTATTCCTACTTTGCAGTTGTGGTGCCCAAATTCAGAAAGAGATTCAAACAACGAAGTCTAATGTAGATGAAAGCAAAGCAAGTGCGGTGATTGAAACCATTATGTCACGCCGCAGCATCCGCCAGTACAAACCACAAGCCGTGAACCGCGACACCATGCAGATTATTCTGGATTGCGGCATCAATGCCCCCAACGGACAAAATAAACAGTCGTGGGAAGTTCGCGTAGTGGACAATCCTGAATTCATCAATGGCATTACGGAAATCTACAAGAAAGAAAATCCCCAAGCCGCCGAAGACCCGAAATTCAAGAACATGTTCCGCAATGCTTCTACAGTGGTATTTATTGCCAATGACCTGGCATATGACCTTTCGCAAATTGATTGCGGACTGCTGGGTGAGAATATGATTCTATCAGCTTGGTCCATGGGAATCGGTTCTTGCTGCTTGGGCGGTCCTACGCGCTTCATGACCTCTACTCCGGCTGCTGCCGAATATTTGAAGAGACTGGATATTCCGGAAGGATACCAGTTGCTTTACTGCATTGCTTTCGGCTATCCGGATGAGACGCCTGCCGCCAAATCCCGCAATGCGGCAAAAGTAAAATTCATAGATTGATTCCCGTTTGAATGACAACAAAAAAGGAGTGCCTTACCTTTCGGCAGGGCACTCCTATCGTATTATAGCAACTAAAAAAATTTCTATTTATCAGTTCTTGTTGGCACGCTTACGTTCAATCTCATCCAGAATAACCTTACGCATACGCATGGACTTGGGAGTAACCTCTACATACTCATCCTCCTTGATATATTCCAAAGCCTCTTCAAGAGAGAACTGTACGGGAGGAATCAGACGTGCCTTGTCGTCCGAACCACTAGCACGCATATTGGTAAGCTTCTTGGACTTCGTAACATTAATCACCAAATCGTTGTCATGAGAGTGCTCGCCCACTACCTGCCCTGCATAAACCTCTTCCTGCGGGAAGATGAAGAACTTACCGCGATCCTGCAATTTGTCAATGGCATAGGCAAAAGCCGTACCGGACTCCATGGCAATCATAGAACCGTTGGTACGCCGTTCAATTTCACCCTTATAGGGCTGGTATTCCTTAAAACGGTGCGCCATGATGGCTTCTCCGGCAGAAGCAGTCAGCACGTTGGTACGCAGACCGATGATACCGCGTGACGGCATGTCGAACTCAAGGTTTACACGTTCGCCGGTGCTTTCCATCTTCACCATTTCACCCTTACGGCGGGTCACCATGTCAATCATCTTGCTGGCATATTCTTCAGGAACATTGATGGTCAACTCTTCGATAGGTTCGCACTTCACGCCGTCAATCTCCTTGAAGATTACCTGCGGCTGCCCTACCTGCAACTCATATCCCTCACGACGCATAGTCTCAATCAATACGGAAAGATGAAGCACGCCACGGCCGGAAACAATCCACTTGCCGTCTTCCTCGCTCTTGCGCACGCGAAGGGCAAGATTCTTGTCCAGCTCCTTCATCAAACGGTCGTGGATGTGGCGGGAAGTAACAAACTTGCCTTCCTTGCCGAAGAACGGGGAGTCATTGATGGTGAAGAGCATGCTCATCGTAGGCTCGTCAATGGCAATGGGCGGCAACGCTTCCGGATTTTCGAAATCGCAGATTGTATCTCCAATTTCGAATCCTTCGATACCTACCAACGCACAGATGTCACCGGAAGATACTTCCCGCACCTTTACACGGCCCATACCTTCGAACGTATGCAGTTCCTTGATTTTTGATTTCACGATACTCCCATCACGTTTTGCCAAAGACACGTTCATACCTTCCTTCAGTGTGCCACGATGCACGCGGCCCACAGCAATACGCCCAGTATACGAAGAATAATCCAGCGAAGTAACCAGCATTTGCGGTGTACCCTCCAACTGTTCGGGAGCAGGAATATTCTCTAAGATACAGTCCAGAAGCGGATAAATATTATCAGTGGGCTGCTGCCAGTCGGTACTCATCCAGTTGTTCTTGGCCGAACCGTAGACAACGGGAAAATCCAATTGTTCTTCGGTAGCCTCTAGACTGAACATCAAGTCGAACACCATCTCGTACACTTCTTCGGGACGGCAATTGGGCTTATCCACCTTGTTCACAACAACAATAGGCTTCAAGCCAATCTGCAGGGCTTTCTGCAATACAAACCGTGTCTGCGGCATAGGGCCTTCGAAAGCATCCACAAGCAGGATGCATCCATCCGCCATATTCAATACACGTTCCACTTCACCTCCGAAGTCACTGTGTCCCGGAGTATCAATAATGTTAATCTTGGTGTCCTTGTAGTTGATAGAAACGTTCTTAGAAAGAATCGTTATACCTCGTTCACGCTCCAGGTCATTATTATCCAGCATTAATTCACCTGTGCTCTGATTGCTGCGGAAAAGGTTTCCGGCCAAAAGCATCTTGTCAACGAGCGTCGTTTTCCCATGGTCTACATGGGCAATAATTGCAATGTTTCTAATATTTTGCATATAATACCTATTATTTTCAGGCGGCAAAGTTAGTGATTTTGGATTAGATATGCAGTATAGATATGATTTTTTTGCTGAATATCATTGTGATATAAAAGTTTATCCCTATCTTTGCAGCCCCGAAAGGGAATAATTTATAATAACTTTTAATTAAACATTATGTATTTAGACGCTGCTAAAAAGCAAGAAATCTTCGGCAAATACGGAAAGTCTAACACTGATACTGGCTCAGCTGAGGCTCAGATAGCTTTGTTTTCCTACCGTATTGCTCGTCTGACTGAGCACCTTAAGCTCAACAGAAAGGATTATAGTACAGAAAGAGCTTTGACTATGTTGGTAGGTAAACGCCGTGCATTGCTGACTTACCTGAAGGACCGCGACATCACCAGATATCGTGCTATCGTCAAAGAACTCGGCTTACGTAAGTAATCTACTTGCGGCAAAACCATTAAAAGAGCGGGAAGTCCCCTTTGGGAAGTTTCCCGCTCTTCTTATTCATTCCATGCTGATTGCACAACGAGCACTTTCAATATCTCTTTCGGATTCTCAAAGTCGACTTTCTCACGCTCCATGAACGCTTTCATCTCCTGCTGCCTCCCTTTAGGGAAAAGTGCCAACAAGGTTTTCGCGTTCCTGAATTTCTTCCATTTGCCTTCTACACATATATAATAAGTGTTCTCCGTTGCCATCTTATAGACAGAAAGGTCCAGGTCCTGTTCGCCGTTGACACGCTGGTAGCGCGCGTTGACATCAATCGCCTGCACGCTTCCTTGGGTGACGGTTCCCATGGCTCCCTTTTTCCCTACACTTTTCGGAAGTATCTTCCAGTCGACAAAAAGAGTGGCGTTACGGTCGGTCAGCACTTCCAGGAAATGTCCTCCAAACGGAATGAAACGATGCTTGTCCACGGCTATCGTGTCGATGTCATCCAGATTCTCTACGACCATGTCCGTCGTTCCGTTCAGGAAATGCATCTCCTTGTTGATGCAATCGTAGTTAAACTTGCCCTTGGCAAACTGCCGGTTCCTCAACAGGACTTTCCCGGCGGTGAATTCTTTGAAGTAATAGCCTGTGGACTGCTGGGCATTGGCAAGCATAACGCTTCCCCATACCACCAGCAAGTCAATGCAAAGTGCTCTTGTTTTCATTGTCATATATAAAAGTATACCTTTTCAGACACATTTAGGTGTGTCGAAATGAAGAAAGACTAACATAATGATAGAACTCAGGCACGAATTTCACGGATTACACGGATTTTTTTCTTTTGCCAATCCGTGTATCCCGTGTAATCCGTGCCTAATCAAAAGGAAACAGAAAGTTTGTTCTGATACCCCCTTCCTTTTCCTATTCTATCTCAATCTTACTTGATAGCCCACCAAAGCGGAACCATCATGTTGTTCTCTCCACCGAGGAGCTGCAACGCGTGGTTGTATTCGGTCACGTCCGCATTTTCCAAAGAGGTCGGGTAGCGCATACGCTGAGTGAACATACCCCATGTCTGACCGTTCTTGCAAGACTGGGTAACGGGGTCGTAAGTCTTTGCGTTGTCCATATCCGAACCGGTCAATACGGTTTCTGCACCAGGCACTTCAAAGAACGGCAGCCCCAAACGACGGCGATCGTTCCACATTTCAACCACACCGTAAGGAGTGTTGGCGATATACTTCTGCGTGATAATCTTCGACAGGGCATCGTTCAGCTTGTGACCCTTGTACAGAGCCTTGGAAGCATCGGGATAGTGATACATTTTCTTGCCGGCGGTCTTGGTATAGCCGTCCACATAGTCAGCCTCGAAGTCAACGGGTTCTGCGGTGTGGTCAAAACTTGCCGATGTACCTACACGATTGTATACTTCCGAAGCCAAGTATGCGCTTGCATAACGCTCCAGTCCGTGATAAGCGAAACTGGAGGTAACGCCTGCCTCGTAAGCCGTCTTGGCATCCGTACCGGCACTCCATCCGCGAACGGCAGCTTCAGCCAGCAGGAAGTGAGTCTCCCACGGACCGAACCAGATACGTGCCTTCGAGTTGTTGCGATACTTCTCGCTCAGGAAAGAGCAAGTGTTCCAACTATTGACCACCACTTCGTTGAACTTGAATGTCGGACTCCAAGCGGTTCTTACACCGGAAAGCGCACCATTGAAGGTCAATGTAGCGTTTATTTTTCCCCAAGTATAAGTTTCTCCGTCCGTATCCAGCATACCACGCTCTTTATAACTTGAATTACCCTCTTCTGCCACCGTCTGCTTGGCCTCGTCACTGTAAGTGTTTGCCGTTGCATCGTTCGGCAGGTTGTAGAGCACGAAGGCGCGGGGGTCAACCGATTCGGGCACACCATCCAGCCATTGGTAGTTCATCGGGTTATCCGTATTTTCAGGATAGTGGTTCTTGAATTCCAGACCGATGTAGTTCATGGGCTTCACGTAAGGAGTGATGTCGGCCGTACTTTCGGTGATGGCATTGTAACTCTCCGCCGTCTTGATGCCGCCGATACCGGTGAGGATGTTGACCATGGATTGAGAGATGACATTGTCATTCCACGGACGGTTGTAAACACCTTCCCAGTCGCTCCATCCACCATATTCCTGGAAACCGAACAAATCAGCGTTGTCTGTCAGCAACGCGCTGCGAGCAGCGTCTTCAAACTCGCTCTTGGCTTTTGCCGCATCCACCTCGGAGAGACGCATGGCGTAGCGCAGACGGAGGGAATTCGCCAGTTTCTGCCATTTCGTCGGGTTCAGTTTGAAAGCCGCGTCCTGTTTGGACTCCTTTTCGCTAATATCAATATCCATCACCAATTTGGATTGTGCGTCCTTCAGTTCGGAAAGCATGAAGTCGTATACTTCCTGTACGCTGTTGAACGTGGGGTTCACACCTTGGAAAGCGTTCAGCGGGTAAGGGCCGAAGCAATCGGTGAAGTCCGCAATGACCATACAACGCCAGATGCGGGCAATCTGCCGTATATTGTTGTTATATTTCTTCTCACGCTCGTTGTAGTTTCCGGCAGCCTCGTTTTCGTCCACAAGCTTGATGGCATTGGTGGCTGCACTGATGGAGTTGGACGAGAAGCTGTAAAGGCAGCCGTTGTACTCGTCGCTGTAGCGGGCGGCGCATCCGAAGGTATTTTCACCGATGACGCGGGCAATAGAAGCCCAATTGTAAACAAATACACGTTCGTTGTCGTTCGGGTTCTGCTGTGCTTTCTGGAAAGAGGTGGCAAGCAGGTAGTCCGGGCGCATGCTTTCCGCACCGGCAGCGGAAGGGCTCAGATTGATTTCGTCGAAGTCGTCACAAGCAACCAACCCGACAGTCATGGTTCCCAACAGGAACCCATAGAGATATTTATTTATCTTTTTCATTGTAATTCTGATATTATAGGATTAGAAACCAAGGGTTACATTAAACAAGTATGTCCGTGAAGTGGGAGAAGACATATTCTCGAAACCGGTAGCATTGGTGCTTGTTGCAAAGACTGATTCGGGGTCAACACCGTTCAGGTGACTCTTAATCATCCATACGTTGTTGCAGGAAACACCCAGCTTCATTTGCTGGAACGGAGTCTTGGAAAGCATCTTCTTGGGGAAAGCGTAGCTCAAGGAGAGGTTACGCAAACGAATGTTGGAGGCATCGTAAAGGTTTGCCTCGCCGATACCCAGGTTACCTGTTGAGCCGGTAACGGCTGCCCAGTACTGTTGCGGAGTCACCTCAACATCGCTCACTTTGTATCCGCCGTTTCCGTCGGCAATCACGCCGTCAACCACGAATTGCTCACGCTTGCCGCCCACCACGGTACAAGCTGCCGTACCATTGGATTGCAGGGCACGGTTGGTACCGGAGAAAATCTTACCGCCGAAACGGGCATCAACCAATGCGCTCAGCGTGAATCCTTTGTAAGTGAAAGTGTTGGTCCAACCTACCAGGCAAGTAGCCTGCTGGTCACCCAGTTTCGTCATCTGTGAATTGCCTTGGGGCAGACCGCTGGAATTCAGCAACAGTTTGCCGTAGTGAGGGCTGCTCTTATCGGTCACACGCGTGAACGTAGTACCCCAGATTTCACCGTAGTTACCGCCAGCCTTGGCAATGATTTTCAGATTGTCATAACCGCCCAGACGATATTCCTCGATGCCTTTCTCCAGTTCGATAATCTTGTTCTTATTCTGCGAGAAGTTCACCTGCGTATCCCACGTAAAGTCTCTGGTCTGCACCGGAGTGGCATTCAGCATGATTTCGATACCTGTGTTTTGGATGTCACCGGCATTGATTTTATACTGGCTGTAACCGGAAAGTGAGTTCATCGGCATGTTCAGCAACTGGCGACGTGCGTTCGACTTATACCAAGCGAAGTCGAAGCCCAAACGGTTGTTGAAGAAACGTACTTCCAAACCTGCTTCCCAAGAAGAAATCAGCTCGCTGCGTACCCTGTCGTTGTACAAGGTGCCGCCTGTATTGCCTGTAACACCGCCAGTGAAACCATCGGAACCGATGGAGTAAGTGTTATACAACTGATAGGGGTCCATGTCGTTACCAACCTGTGCGAAAGAGACGCGCGTCTTGGCATACGTGAACCAGGAAGGCATTTCGTGTCCCGTCTTGTTCACCATATCGCTGATGACCCACGATGCACTGATTGAAGGATAGAAGAAGGAACGGTTTTCCTTGCTCAACGTGGAAGACCAGTCGTTACGGAACGTACCGTCCAAGAACACCCAACCGTCGTAATTTACGCCAAACGTACCATACAAGGAGTTAATCTTGCGATGAGAGAGGGTCTGCGAAATGTCACGTTTGGAAGACTCGGAGTTGGTAATCCAGAAGAGGTCGGGAACAATGAGTTCGCTTGCCGAGGTACTGATACCCGTCGAACGACGCTGCATCAAGTTACCACCGAAGGTAACCACGCCACCGAACTTGCCAAGCACCTGGTCTTTCTGTGCAGTAATCAAGAAGCTGTAGTTGTTTTCATAGAACTTCTGTTCGCCCACGCTGTAACGGCCTGTTTCAGAATCCGGTCCGCCGGAAGTCAGCTTGGTTTCGGTTTCAGTGTAGTACATATCGCTGCCGAAACGAATTTCAGCGTTCAACCAATCTGTGAACTGATATTTCATCGAGTAGTTCATCAAGAAACGGTTACGGCTATCCTCGTTAGTACTGTGATCCTTGGACCAGTAGGGGTTACGGCTGTTACCTTTTGCCCACCAGTACATGCTGCCGTCCGTCGGATCCACAGCCTGCTTGAAGCGGGTAATGTCCATCGTGAGCGGGAAGGAGTACATGGCATAGAAATAGTTGTTTGCATTCTGACCGGAGATGGGACGGTTCTTGGCGTAAGAGTTGATGTACTGCACTTTACCGTCAATGCTCCAACGGTCGTCCTTACCAAAGGTAGAGGCAATGCGGGTAGTCACATTGGTACGCTTGTAGTCTGCACCCGGAATCTTGGAGAAGTCATCCAGTCTGGTAAAAGAGGTATAGACGGAAGTCTTGTTGTACTGCTGCGAGAAAGCGACGTTCTCCGTGGCGTTGACGCCTGTCTTGAAAAAGTTTCCCACGTTGTCGTAGTACTTGAAAGGAACAGACTTTCCTTCCCAGTCCTCCACCATCTTGCCGTCGATGACCGGTCCCCAGTTACTACCGCTTTGCGCGTTATAAATGCCATCGGAACCTTGACCGAAGAGCATCTGGCGGTCGGGCTTCATGAATACGTCCTCGATGGAGATAGAGCTGGAGATGGTGATACCCAGACCCGGGTTCTGCGAACCTTTCTTGGTAGTAATCAAGATGACGCCATTACCGGCGCGCGAACCGTAGAGGGCGGCGGCAGATGCACCTTTCAATACTGACATGGATTCGATGTCCTCGGCATTGATATCCGAAAGGCCGTTACCCATATCGGTAGATGGGTTCCAAAAGTCATTGTTGTCGGCGCCGGTGAAGTTATCCAGTGGCGTTCCATCGACCACAATCAACGGCTGGTTGGTACCCGTCACAGAGTTGGCACCACGCAACTGGATTTTAGAAGAACCGGCAGGACCGTTACTTGAACGGATAATCTGCACACCGGACACCTTACCACTCAAGGCGTTCGCCAAATTGGTTTCGCGGGCAGCCACCAAAGCGTCACCCTTCACTTCCTGCATGGCGTAACCCAACGCTTTCTTCTCGCGCTTGATGCCGAGGGCGGTTACCACCACTTCCTGCAACGTCTGAGAGTCGTCCTCCATGCTCACTTTGATGGGTTTGCCGTCCCAAGCCACTTCTATGGTCTTGTAACCCACGAAAGAGATTTGGATGATGTCGCCCTTCTTCACGTTGTTCAAAGTGAAATCACCATTGAGACCGGTAATGGTACCGTTGGTAGTACCTTTCACCACGACGGACGCACCGATGACGGTTTCGCCTGTGGAGTCTGTTACGACACCCGTACACGTAGCACTCTGTTGTGTGATTCGCACATCGTCAGTTCCCGTATTGGAAACTGCGTAAGCTGCTCCGGTGGAAAGCCCCATGAGGAACAGCATCATACTGACTGATTTTAGCAGTTTTAACATAGCTGTGATTTCTAAAGGTTTATTAAAATCAAAATGTCTGTCATCACTAAATTCGATTATTAAGTTAGTTCCGAGGGAACTTAGACCCTTTTTGAATTTATTAAGATTACGGTGGCAAATATAGGATATTTTGGCATATAAAAGAAAAAAATCGTTCCATAAATTCTTCTTCCTCCTTTATGTTTTTAAAATGTCTCTGTAAATAGGCAATTTTCTTATAATTGAGGTGACTGTGATTCTACCTATTTGCATATATACCTTATTTATATATACAATACCGGCGGTGTGCCCCCAATAGGGTTTTATTACAGATTTCTCAGATTGTTTGATTTGATTATGAGAAATTTAAAGAAGAGTCTGTGCGAATCTGAGTAATCTGTGGTGGTTTTTGGCGCACCTCCATATTGGTTCGGTTTGATAGACATAAGTGTTTGAGACGATAGATATTTGTGCCTGTTATCCGTTGATAATCAGCATGTAATTCTTCCTGCTATTTCTACGATTGCTCGGCTGCGCCGTGCGATGGCATCTGCCGGAAAGCCTTCCGTTTTCAAAGCGGTTCATCGGTGTTGAAGAAGCGCCGATTTGCCGACCAAAGTACCCTCGGAACTAACTTAATAATCGAATTTAGTGATGACAGACATTTTGATTTTAATAAACCTTTAGAAATCACAGCACATCAGCAACTATTCAGTCCCCCACAGGGGCGCGCTCCTGTGGGGGACTGAATGATACTTTACATTTTCAATGTCGTATGTTTCCTTAATAGAAACCTATTTGAACTTTTATCTGCACGACTCCATATTAGAAAACGCGCATCTTTTAGCTTCTCCTTCCGTCTTTTAATATCTTCGAACGCCATTTTTTCTCATTAGACAGATGTCTAACGAATTAAACTCTTCGTTTCGCAACATAACTGTGCACAACCAGATGAATAAATTGCCTGACTATACATTTATTATATATAAGTGTCCTGCAAATACCTAAGCCGCACCTCCTCCATATCTTATACCTTTTTCAAACGCAGCCAGCGTAAAAGTCTGTTTTAAATGAGCTGCGGCCACAAAACAAACTTTTTTTTCCAAGAATGTTGCAACAAGCCAAAGATTCTCTTATTTTTGCAATTTAACAATTATAAATCATAACCTTAGAGATTGATTACCATTATGGACACCAGCAAAATTGTAGGAGAAAAGATTAAATCGCTCCGCGAAAGCCAATCTATCAGCATGGAAGAACTGTCACAACGTTCGGGACTTGCCATCGAACAGATTGAACGTATAGAAAACAATATCGACCTTCCGTCACTGGCTCCTCTCATCAAGATAGCGCGCGTGCTGGGGGTGCGGTTGGGCACCTTCCTTGACGACCAAGACGAGAACGGACCTGTGGTCTGCCGCAAGAACGAGGCGCAGAACAGCATCAGTTTCTCCAACAATGCCATCCACAGCCGCAAGCACATGGAGTATCACTCGCTCTCGAGGTCGAAAGCCGACCGCCACATGGAGCCGTTCATCATCGATGTGGCTGCCACAGACGATTGCGACTTTGTACTCTCCTCGCACGAGGGCGAGGAGTTTATCCTGGTGATGGCGGGCATCATGGAAATCAGCTACGGCAAGAACACTTACCTGCTGGAGGAGGGCGACAGCATCTATTACGACTCTATCGTGCCCCACCATGTGCATGCCTATCAGGGACAGGCAGCCAAGATTCTTGCAGTGATTTACACACCCATTTGATTAGAGCCTGTTTAATTTTTCTTCAAAAAGCACTTTTCCGGCTTCTTCTCAGATTTCTTCCAGTCTGTTTTTCTGTTTTTATCTGTCACATGGCTCACTATGTTGCTCGTAAAAACAGAAAAACATCCTTATGAAAGAACGCTCAAAAGAGTGCCGGACAAGATTTTAACTTTCAATTCTATTATGCTATACGAACGCACCCTCGGCCAATGGTTGGAACATTGGGCCGCGACAACACCAGACAAAGAATATATCGTTTACTCCGACCGCAACCTGCGTTTCACCTGGAGCCAGTTCAACCGCCGGGTGGACGACATGGCCAAAGGACTGATTGCCATCGGCGTGGAACGGGGAACACACGTAGGCATCTGGGCAGCCAACGTACCCGACTGGCTGACTCTGTTATACGCTTGCGCCAAGATTGGTGCTGTCTACGTAACGGTGAACACCAACTACAAACAGTCTGAACTGGAATATCTCTGCCAGAACTCCGACATGCATACCCTCTGCATCGTCAATGGCGAAAAGGACAGTGACTTTGTGCAGATGACTTATACCATGCTTCCGGAACTGAAAACCTGCCAGCGCGGACACCTGAAAAGCGAACGTTTCCCTTATATGAAAAACGTCATCTATGTGGGCCAAGAAAAGCACCGGGGCATGTACAATACCACCGAAATACTCCTCTTGGGCGACAATATAGAAGACAAACGCCTGAATGAGCTCAAGAGTCAGGTGACCTGCCACGATGTAGTGAACATGCAATACACGTCCGGCACTACAGGATTTCCGAAAGGTGTCATGCTTACCCACTACAACATTGCCAACAATGGCTTTCTTACCGGTGAACACATGAAGTTTACCGCCGATGACAAACTTTGCGTCTGTGTACCATTGTTCCATTGCTTCGGTGTGGTACTTGCCACCATGAACTGCCTGACACACGGCTGCACAGAAGTAATGGTGGAACGCTTCAACCCGCTGGTAGTGCTCGCTTCCATTCACAAGGAACGCTGCACGGCGCTTTACGGCGTACCCACCATGTTCATTGCCGAACTGAACCATCCGATGTTCGATATGTTCGACATGTCCAGCCTCCGTACGGGCATCATGGCAGGTTCCCTCTGCCCGGTAGAGCTGATGAAGCAGGTGGAAGAGAAAATGTACATGAAGGTAACCAGCGTTTACGGGCTGACCGAAGCTGCTCCCGGAATGACGGCCACCCGGATAGACGACCCGTTCGACGTACGTTGCAACACCGTAGGGCACGACTTTGAGCATACGGAAGTAAAAGTCATCGACCCCGAAACCGGAGAAGAATGTCCTGTAGGCGTACAAGGTGAAATGTGCAACCGCGGCTACAACACCATGAAAGGGTACTACAAAAACCCGGAAGCTACAGCCGAAGTCATTGACAAGAACGGCTTCCTGCACTCGGGAGACCTTGGAGTAAAGGACGAGGACGGCAATTACCGCATCACAGGGCGCATCAAGGACATGATTATCCGCGGTGGTGAGAATATTTATCCGCGCGAAATAGAAGAGTTCCTCTATCAACTGGAAGGCGTAAAAGATGTGCAAGTAGCCGGTATTCCGTCTAAAAAGTACGGTGAAGCCGTAGGCGCTTTCATCATCCTGCACGAAGGAGTGGATATGCACGAATCGGATGTACGAGACTTCTGCATCGGCAAAATATCACGCTACAAGATACCCAAGTATATCTTCTTCATCGAAGAATTCCCCATGACGGGAAGTGGCAAGATACAGAAATTCAAGTTGAAAGACCTGGGATTACAACTTTGCAAGAAGCAGGGGATTGAGATTGTGTGATAATAAAGGATAAGGGATTAAGGATGGGGTTATGCCTATATTAAAGTCTATGCGACCCCAGTAATCCCTTATCCCTTATCCCTTATCCCTTATCCTTTATCCTTAATCCCTTATTTTTCTTCTTTTTCCGGATATTTCATATTCTCCTCTTTCATTTGTTCCAATACCTCATGCAAGTATTTGGCAGACTCCCATTTAGCCATCGGCAGGTCGTGGAGCAGATAATTACCACAATCTTGCGGAGCGACACCGGGAACTTCACCTTCATATTCGGCAACAAAACGGAAGGTATCTTGCATCAGTGCCAGTATGTCCTGCGGCTTCAAGTCACCCTTCATCAGCAGATAATTACCGGTGAGGCAGCCCATGGGGCCCCAATAGATAATCTTGTCCTGCCACTGCGGGTCGTTGCGCAGGTAGGTGGCGGCAAGATGTTCGATAGTATGCAGAGCACCTTGTCCCAAGGCAGGCTCGCGGTTGGGTTCTTTCATACGGATGTCGAAAGTAGTGACTGTTTCTCCGTTCACTTCATCCTGGCGGGATACGTAAATACCGCGCAACAAGCGGATGTGGTCAATTGTAAAACTGGGAATCTTCTTCATGAGTTATAAGTTATGAGTTATAAATTACCGGGAAGGGTGGAGAGGAAGGTCCATATCGTGAGGAATGAACGCTCTGCCATGGTTCCCCAAAAATCAGCATACTGCGAAGCATGGTCTTCTACTCCGGGCGTGTCGCTAATGATGCGGAAGCTGAGAAAAGGAACATTGTACAGATAGCAAGTCTGGGCAATGGCAGCAGACTCCATATCAACGGCAAGACCGTCAGGAAAACGTTGCTTGATAGTCTCCAGCTCCATACGATTAGTGATGAACTGGTCGCCGGTGCAGACAAGCCCGCTGTGAATGCAGCTTTCCATTCCGGCTTCGTTCAACGCCAAGGCATGTTTCAACAGAGATGGACAGCCCTCGTAAAAGGTGGGGAAACCTTGTACTTGTCCATACTCATTACCGTCGCCGCACCAAACGTCATGATACACCAGACGTTGGCTTGCCACTACATCAGTCACCCTCAGGCAAGCATCAATGCCGCCCGCCACACCGGTACTGACGAGGCAGTCCGGAGAAAAGTGCCGTATCAGTTCCGAGGCTCCTATCGCCGCACTCACCTTACCAATGCCACATTGCGTCAAGATTACATGGTTACCGCCCAATGTACCTTCCACATAGCGGAAACTTCCATCACCCAACGTCTTCTTATCCTGCAAGCGCTCCACCAAACGGCAGTGTTCGTTGTCCATTGCACTGATTATCCCTATCGTCATTCTGTCCTAATTTAAGCTTATACATTATCATTAAAGCATGAGGGTATGTCAACATTCTCTTAATACTTTCTTTCAGGCGTGAATTACATAGATTTCACAGATTTAATTTGCTGAATCCACGCCTAAATACGATAACATAATAAAAGTGTTTATATACTTTTGACATCCCCTTTAGTCTTTTTTGGAAAGGCAAAGGTACAACATTCTGCCGACAACGTGACAATAACAATCTGCATTTATGTATCTTTGCCACAAAAGTGAAGATAGACTGCACCTCAACAGAACTTTTTCATGCAAGCATGAAAGTTCTATATTCGGTTTGCACTATCTTTGCCCCACAATTGATTAATTGATAACTTATAACTTATAACTCATGAAGAAGCTTCTTCCCGACCTTATTGCCATACTGGCATTCGTCCTCCTTTCCTTCGCCTACTTCTTCCCGGCGGATATAGAAAACCGTATTCTCTTTCAGCACGACACAGCTGCGGGAGCAGGAGCAGGACAAGAAGTCAAGGAGTATTACGAACAGACGGGCGAACGCAGCCGTTGGACAAACTCGCTGTTCGGCGGTATGCCCATGTATCAGATAGCCCCTTCGTATGACTCCACCAAGTCACTGCAGTGGGTACAGAAAGCCTACCAACTCTTCCTGCCCGACTATGTGTGCCTCACGTTCATACTGATGACCGGCTTCTACATCCTACTACGTGTCTTCGGCATACCGGTCTGGCTGGCCGGACTGGGCGGTATAATGTGGGCATTCTCGTCCTATTTCTTCATCCTGATATCCGCCGGACACATCTGGAAGTTCATTACCCTTGCCTACGTGCCGCCCACCATAGCGGGCATCGTGCTCGCCTATCGTGGGAAACTGTTATGGGGAGGCATCCTCACCGCCTTGTTCGTAGCCCTGCAAATCACCTCGAACCACGTGCAGATGTCCTATTACTTCTTCTTCGTCATCCTCTTCTTCGTGGGAGCCTACTTCGAGAAAGCATGGCGTACCAAGACATTGCCCCAGTTCTTCAAGGCAAGCGCCGTACTGATTGTGGCAGCTCTCGTCGGAATAGCCGTCAACGTATCCAACCTCTATCACACCTATGCTTACAGCAAAGAAACCATGCGCGGCAAAAGCGAACTGGTGCAAACCGGTGACGCCGCCAAGCAAACCAGCAGCGGACTAGACCGCGACTATATCACCCAATGGAGCTACGGCATCGACGAAACTCTGACCTTGCTGGTGCCCAACTTCAAAGGCGGAGCATCCACCGCCCTCAGCCAGAGTGAAATTGCCATGGGCAAGGCAAATCCCATGTACAGCAGTCTGTACAGCTCGCTGACGCAATATTTCGGCACCCAGCCCATGACGTCGGGTCCCGTCTACGTAGGAGCCTTCGTGCTGTTCCTGTTCGTACTGGGATGCTTCATCGTGAAAGGGCCGTTGAAGTGGGCATTGATAGGAGCCACCTTCTTCTCCATCGTCCTGTCCTGGGGCAAGAACTTTATGCCGCTGACGGATTTCTTCATCGATTACGTCCCGTTGTACAATAAGTTCCGTGCCGTGTCCTCCATCCTTGTCATAGCGGAGTTCACGATACCTTTGCTGGCAATCTTTGCCCTAAAACGCCTGCTCGAAGAGCCGGAAATCCTGAAGCAAGAAAAGAAGCCCCTCGGCATCAGCCTGCTGTTCACCGCAGGCATTGCCCTGCTGCTTGCTGTTGCTCCGGGCAGTATTGGCTCCGGCTACGTGCCCGCTCAGGAAGCGCAGATGCTGCAGAATGCCGTCAACCAGCAGATGATACCCGCCAACGAACTCTCCGGTATCCTTGCCAACCTGGAAGAGATGCGTGCCGAACTCGTCAGTAGCGACGCCCTGCGGAGCTTCATCATCATAGGCATCGGTTGCAGCCTGCTCTTGCTCTACGCCAGCGGCAAACTGCGCAGTTCGCTGACCATTGCCGGTATCACCATACTCTGCCTGGCAGATATGTGGGGAGTCAACAAGCGCTATCTGAACGACGCCCAGTTCGTGCCTCATTCCATCCGTACGGAAACCTTCACCAAGACAAATACAGACGAGTTGATACTGCAGGATACCACCTTGGACTATCGTGTATTGAACTTTGCCACCAGCACCTTCGATGACAACAACACCTCCTACTGGCACAAAAGTGTCGGCGGTTATCACCCGGCCAAGCTGCGCCGCTACCAGGAGATGATAGAACATCATATCTCTCCCGAAATGCAGGCGGCCTACAAAGCCATTGCCGCTGCCGGAGGTGAGATGGACAGCGTGGATGCCAATAAATTCCGCATACTGAACATGCTGAACACCAAATACTTCATTTTCCCTGCAGGACAGCAAAGACAAACCGTTCCTATCCTCAACCCGCACGCCTACGGCAATGCATGGTTTGTAAACAAGGTGCAGTATGTAAACAACGCCAACGAAGAGATTGATGCCCTGCACAACATCATGCCCACGGAGACAGCCGTAGTGGACGCCCGCTTCAAGGACATACTGAAAGGCACCACGGAAAGCTATAAAGACAGCCTCTCCAGCATCTGCCTGACAAGCTATGCCCCCAACCGCCTGACGTATGAAACAAACAATGTCCAAGACGGCATTGCCGTATTCTCCGAAGTCTATTATCCGGACGGATGGCACGTAACCGTCGACGGACAACCTGCCGAACTGGCACGCGCCGACTACATCTTGCGCACAATGTATGTTCCTGCCGGACAGCACACCATCGAAATGCGCTTTGACCCCACCAGCCTGCATGTGACGGAAGGCATAGCTTACGGAGCACTGGCACTGCTGGTGATAGGTATCATTGCAGCAGTGCTAGTGGTCAAAAAGAAATACACATAAGAGAAGAAAAACTACCTTTTTCTATCACTCTAGCCAAGCGCGTAACGCGCCATTAAATACAGATTATCTCTTTTCAGAATTCTGTATTCAATGGTGTGTTATGCGCTTTTTTTCTTCAGAATATCGCTGTTTTTCAAGAGAGCAAGTATTCATCCGTATAAATCTGCATTGTTTCCACATAACACAAACCACTGTTTATCAAATACATATAACACAACTTTAATTTCAGTAAAAGAAAAAACAAATACAGTAAATCTTTCTTTATATAAAGGTACAATTTTGCATTACCGATTTATAAATCATAAAACATTAAAAAGATATAAAGAAAATAATAACAAACAGCAAGTACGGAAGCCTTAAAGAGTTTCTTAATCAAGAATACACAGAAAAGCACCACATAAGAATTTAAATATTACAAATATACACAATTCACAATTATTTTAAATCCTAATCTAAATTAAAAAAATGAATTTGAAAAAGTACGTGTTTTTATTGTTACTGGTTCTCTTCTGCCTGCCAATGTCGGCACAAGACTGGAAGGTCACTGTCTCGGGCGAGGTAGTGGATAACCTGGGCGAACCGGTAATTGGTGCCAATGTCCTTGAGGTGGGCACCACGAACGGAGTTATCACCGACCTGGACGGACGCTTCAAGCTGTCGGTCAACTCCAAGTCTGAAATCCAGGTGACCTTCATCGGTTACACACCGCAGACCTTCAAGACGAATGCCGTTCCGGCAAAAATCATCCTGAAAGAAGACAGCGAGATGTTGCAGGAAGTGGTCGTAGTGGGTTACGGTACGATGAAGAAGTCCGACCTGACCGGTGCCGTTGCCTCCATTAAAGGTACGGACATGGAGAAAGAACAACGCCAGACCATCCAAGACATGCTCCGCACGGGCGTGGCAGGCCTTTCTGTAGGTATGGAGACGGATGCCAAGGGAAACAGCTCCATGCTGATTCGCGGTAAAGGCTCTATTGCTGCCAGCACAGCCCCATTGCTGGTATTGGACGGCGTTATCTTCAGCGGTCAGATGACCGACATCAACCCGAACGACATTGAGCGCGTGGATGTACTGAAAGATGCCAGTTCCACAGCCGTTTACGGTGCGCAAGCTGCCAACGGTGTGGTGCTCATCACCACCAAAAAGGGCGGTGGTGACAAACCCACCATCAGCTTCAACGGAAGCTGGGGATGGAACATGGTACACTCCAGCCCCGAAGTCTACCAAGGACAAGACTTCATCAACCTCCGCCAGGACGTGATGAAAAGCCAGCAGTATGAACAAGCTGCTACGGGCTACTTCGACAACCCTGCCAACATGACCAATACCGAATTGGCCGAATGGATGGGCTCCGATACGGGTGATCCCACGCGCGTATGGCTGACCCGCCTGAGATTGGAAAGTGTGGAAATTGACAACTACATGGCCGGTCGCACCGTAGATTGGAAAGACTTGACGCAGCAGACTGCTTTGCGCCAAGACTATACGCTGAGCGTATCGGGTAAGAAAGGAGAGATGTCCTATTATACCTCCATCAACTACCTTAAGAACGAAAGCAACAATGTAGGCAGCGAATACAGCGCCATCCGTGCCCGTGTAAACCTGCAGAACAAGGTACAGGACTTCCTTACATACGGTGTCAATGCACAGTTCACCTCGCGCAACGAAGGCAAGATGCCGTATGACAGCAATAATACGGCCGAAACTCAAATCAATTCGTATGCCACATGGAGTACGGCACTTTCTCCATACGGCAACGTGTACGACGAGGAAGGAAACCTGACTTACTATCCCAACTCCAACAACAACGCCACCAACCCCCTGCTGAATATGGTCTATACAGATAAAAAGAAAGACTACGAAAACCTGAACGCTTCTCTCTATCTGAAATTTGATTTGCCTCTGGGCTTCTCTTTGCAGACCACTTACTCTCCCCGTTTTGAATGGGTGAACTACATGTTCCACA
This sequence comes from Bacteroides sp. L10-4, assembly GCF_013373675.1. Taxonomy (NCBI): domain Bacteria; kingdom Pseudomonadati; phylum Bacteroidota; class Bacteroidia; order Bacteroidales; family Bacteroidaceae; genus Bacteroides; species Bacteroides sp. L10-4. The sequence continues at coordinate 27,240 of NZ_JABXJH010000012.1, read as the reverse complement.
AAAGTGCCGACCATCCCGGTTCGGGTGCACAAGGTGGCTACGTCAACCGTTGGACACAGAAAGACTTCTACTGGCAATGGGACAACATGCTGAAATGGAACAGGAGTTTCGGTAAGCACTCGCTGGACTTCACCGGATTGCTGAACTGGGAGAAGTTCCAACGCTGGAGAACACAAGCCGAAAACGAGGCTTTCCAGCCGAGCGACAACTTAGGCTTCCACGGCATCGAATTCGGTACCGTGCCTAATGTAGGTTCCAATGACATTTACCGCACCGGTGCTGCCATGATGGCACGTCTGCACTATTCGTTTGCCGACCGCTACCTGATTACTGCCACCGTACGCCGCGACGGTTATTCCGCTTTCGGCCAGGAAAATCCGTGGGCTACATTCCCCTCCGTGGCATTGGGATGGGTCTTCACCGAAGAGCCTTTCTTCAAGAATCTGAACGTCAACTGGCTGGACTATGCCAAGCTGCGCCTCTCCTACGGTGAGAACGGTAACCGCTCGGTAGGCGAATATGCTGCCCTGATGCAGCTGCGCGCCATGAAATACCTCTACATCGACCAGAAGACAGGCGAACTGGTAAATGCCAACACCTTCTACTGCAACAGCATGGCCAATCCACACCTGAAATGGGAAAAGACCACGTCCTACAACATCGGTCTTGACTTTACTACACTGGGAGGTCGCCTGGGTGGAGGCATCGACATCTACCACAAGAGCACGACAGACCTGCTGAATGACCGCCAGCTGCCTACCATCATAGGTTATCCCAGCGTGAAATCCAACATCGGTGAAGTATGGAACCGCGGTGTGGAACTCTCCCTGCACTCCACCAATATCCAGAACAATGTACTGACCTGGCGCACCACTTTCAACCTCGCCTACAACAAGAACACCATCAAACACCTGTATGGCGTGATGGAAGACGTGAAAGACGAGAACGGCAACGTAATCGGACAGAAAGAGGCCAATGACATTGACAAAGGCTACTTCATCGACCATGCACTGGATGAAGTTTGGAGCTTTAAATTCATAGGCGTATGGCAGGAGAACGAACGCGAAGAGGCCGCCAAGTACGGCCAGATTCCGGGCGACCCGAAAATCTTAGACGCGGACAAGAACTATAAGTACAGCAACGACGACAAAGTGTTCCTTGGCAATACCACTCCGAAGGTACGCTGGAACATGCGCAACGAGTTCACGCTCTTCAAGAACTTCGACATCTCTTTCAGTATGTATTCCTACCTGGGGCACATCAAGAAGCAAAACCGCTTTACCAACAACAACGCCCTGCTGAACACCGTGAACCAGATAAAGTGTGACTACTGGACTGCCGAAAACCCCATCAACGACTATCCGCGTCTGTCTGCCAAAAGCCCCAGCGGTATCACATACTACATCTATAAGAAGGCCTCCTTCATGCGTATCGACAATCTCTCGTTCGGCTACAGCTTCCCCAAGAACCTGCTGAAGCCCGTGAAACTGGAAGCGTTGCGCCTAAACCTGACCGTGAAGAACCTGGGTTACTTCACCGGCTGGCCAGCCTACGACCCCGAACACTCGGATGCCAATACACCGAGAACCGTAACTTTTGGTATTAACATGACATTATAACATATAGATAAACAAAAATATGAAAAGTTTGATTAAACATACATTAGGATACGCCGGCATGCTGGGGGTGATGTTCACCGCCACCGGCTGTTCCGACTGGCTGGACCCCAAGCCGCTCTCTTTCTTTACTCCAGAAAATACGTTCAACACCTACGAGGGACTGAAAACCAGTACCGATATGCTGAACCGCGATGCGCGTTACTTCGACTTCTATCCCACGGCAGGCTCTGCCGACCCCGACATTCTGTCGGAGTACTTCTTCTCCGAGATGGGCGTGAACGGACGTACCGATGCCTCCAACGCTCCGGTAGACCTGACACGTCAAATTACCCCATCGGCCAGCCTGATGGGCAATGCCAGTCAAATCAATAACTACTGGACCTACCTGTACAAGGGCATCAAGGATGCCAACACCATCTTCGACCGTGCCGAAGGCGTAGACATGGATGAAAGAAAGAAAAACGAAGTGCTGGGCCTTGCCGCCTTCCACCGCGCTTACCGCTACTACCGTTTGGTACATCAGTATGGCGATGTGCCTTTCATTGTACACGAAGTACTGGGGCCGCGCTACGACTTCAACACCACCAAGCGCGAAGCCATCCTGCGCTATCTGAAGAACGACCTCGACACTTACGCTCCGTTCCTCTCCAACGATGTCTACATCGGCCAGGTGACCAAGGCAGCCGCCTACCACCTGCTGACAAAGATAAACCTCGCACTGGGCGAGTTTGAGGATGCCGTAGCCTCTGTCAACGAAGTGATAGGTGACGGCGTTCACCGCCTGATGACCGAACGCTTCGGTGTGGACAAAAACCTGGCAGAGAAAGACGTGGTATGGGACTTGCACCAGCCAGACAACAAGGCGCTGCCCGAAAACAAGGAAGTGCTCTACATCAGCATCGACCGCTACGATGCCGGCAGTGACATGCGCTCGGCAGCCGGCCTGGAAATCAAGCGCCAGATTATTCCTTGGTACTCCGCAGCCAACCAGCTGAAGACACCTGCCGGCGAGAATGGCTTTGCCGACAACAACGAGACGAAGAACCCCTACCTCGTGGAATACGGCCGCGGCCTGAACACGCTCCGCGCCACCTGGTATCACCAGTACATGATTTGGGAAAAAAATACCGAAGGTGAATACGAAGACTATCGCCGCAAGCCGGGCAACTGGATGCACGTCAGCGACCTGAAGTACAACAACCCCGACATGAAGGACAAGAGCTGGTTCGGACAAAACGTCCGCCTGTATGCCGACAACGGCACTATCCTCTCGCCGGACACCATCCGCGCATGGAGCGGCTGGCCCCACTACAAGTCCAACATCCCCGACCAGAAAGCCGGTTGGTGGCGTGGAGGCTGGGCCGACTGGTATGTGTTCCGCTTGGCAGAGACTTACCTGCTGCGTGCCGAAGCCTACGCCTGGATGGGCAAGACCGACCTTGCTGCCCAAGACCTGAACGTGGTGCGTAAGCGCGCCAATGCCCGTCCGCTGGATGCAAGTGAGGTGAACATCAGCCAGATTCTGGACGAACGCGCCCGCGAGCTGTTCTACGAAGAGCCCCGCAAGTGCGAGCTGACCCGCATCGCCTTCCTCTTTGCCAAGACCGGGAAAGCCGACGAGAAGGGCCGCACCTACAGCATGGACAACTTCACACAGAACAACTACTTCTACAACCGCATCATGGACCGTACGGAGTTCTACAACAAAGGCGTGAAGAACAAGACAGGACTGGAATACACGCTCTCTCCGCACCACGTGCTGTGGCCCATTGCCGAAAAGGCCATCGCCACAAACACAGAGGGACACATCAATCAGACTCCGGGCTATGCCGGTTCCGAAAACAATGTGGAGCCGATGGATATTCCTAACCCGTAATACTCTTTAATCTGTCAAGCAGCAAGCAGCGTTACCTCGTACAAGCTACGGCAACGCTGCTTCTGTTTATCTTTCCCTAATCTTATAAACCGAAACAACAAAGAACAAACATCTGCTAAAATCATTCTATTAATCTGCCTGTATTCACGCAAGCAGGAGCACAGAACAAAGTGTTACGCTTGTCCTAATACACCCATCCTCAATCCGTCCCGTGAAATCATAGGGGAATTAAATGTATGGCACGATGACTACCGGATATACCGAAAAGAAGATGAAGAGCACACCTTCTTGCGATATGAAAAGATGATTGCCGCATATCCTACTTCTAAAAAAGGAATACATCGTTTCGGACATCACGAAATATACTTTTGTCATCTTCTCGACATCTTGGTGTGCTCCTTGTCACAAGCTGATTCCGCTGTTGAAGGAACTGTACTCGAAAAAGAACACCGTCATAGAGTTCATATACATATTCATAGACGAGGACAACCGAAAAAAGAACTGGAAAGAGTTGATGGTAAAGGAGCAAATCCCCTGACGCTCGCTCAGATGATGGAACAACTGACATTATGCAAATGATTGCACGGATTATTATTATGACATTTTCCGCTTCCACATCTTTCACTTCTTTCTGAAATACCCTATCTATCGGCTTTTCCAGTGAAACCTCTTCCCTTTTCAAGAGACAGCGGTGAAGGATATCTCCGGGAAATATATAGGCAATAGCTGTCCGCTTATGATTACCTCCGCAAGAGAAAGGTATCACCCATCTTGATTACATGTGTTATAAGGAAGAAAATTACGATAACATCAGAAAAGAAGAACTATTTACAGCAAATCTCTCTGTATAACGGAATGTGACAAGTGTCACAAAATTCAAGAACCTGTTTTAAATTTTCTGCAAACAGGCTCTTAAACAATCTCTTAAGAATCTTTGCAAAGTGCCAGCTAAAGCTTGTCTATATCCTCACTGCCAAGTCCGGTAATATCGGATATTACAGCATTGTCTATTCCTTTAGCCTTCATTTTACGGGCAGTGGCAAAACGTTCCTCTTCTCGCCCTTTCTCCAAGCCCTCTGCAAGCCCTTCCATGCGCCCCTCTGCAAGCCCTTCCATCCGACCTTCCATTCGGCCTTCCATTCGGCCTTCCATTCTGCCTTCCATTCTGCCTTCCATTCGGCCTTCCAACTTCGCCCCGTCCAGTACGTCGTTCTGTATCATCATCGCACTGAGATGCTCGTCATAGGCATGACGCTCTGCAGGAGACATGTTGTAATAAATCAGTTTCTGACGCGCTTCACCCAGGCCCGGAGCCTGGGTATCGGGACGGATACAACCCGTCTTCAGATACTCTATCCACTCCTCCAGAGGAGTGACGGCCACTTTATTGAACTCATTCACGCGAATCAGGAAGTATTCGGGAAAGATAGTGGCGGGAAGTTTATGAACGATGGCGTTCTTTTCTTTCGTGGTGATTTCCAAATGGTCGCCCGTATGAACACCTGTAAAGGTGTTCTGGCCGTGATAAAGGTAATCGTTCCCCTTACCGATGTCGAAGTAGAGGATGCTGACGGAGTAAATCTTCTTCACGGCATAGTAACGCTCGCCCAAGCTGATATGCTCGGTGATGGCTTTGGCAACGCCATAGAGGATGCGCTCCAAGTAGTACAACTCGCGGGTGTTCTGTATCTCCACGATGATGATTTCGCCCTTGCTGTTCAGTGCTTTGATGTCCACACGGTTGAACTTGTCATCTGCGGCCTGCTGGTTGCTCTCGCTCTCAAGCAACTCGATGATGGTAACCTCCTCATCCAAAAGTACGGTGAGGAAGCCTTCGAGCACACCGAAGTTGGCTTTCTGGCGAAGGAGGCGCTTCACCGCCCAGTCAAAACGGATATATCGGTCCGGTTGATTCATATCATACAATTTATTTGGCAGTTGCAAAGATAAGATTTATTTCGGATAACGGTTATGAAAATCAAGGATTTATTCGGAGATATTCGAGGGCGATTTTCTTTTTCATGCCGATTGCCGGCTGCCAACGTTACTGCAATGGAAATGCAAAGCCGCTGCAAACAGATTGCAAAGCCACTGCAAACAGATTGCAAAGCCACTGCAAACAGATTGCAGAACCACTGCAAAGAGGTTGCAGTACCACTGCAAAAGGATTGCAGCATCACTGCAAAACGCTTGCATTCTTTTGCAGTACTTATCAATTGATTCAGAAGCAGTTATATCAAAAGGAAAGATACGTCATCTTTGCCCTCACCTCTTCAGCAGCCTGCGCGTAAAGTAATGCACCGGATACCACACGGAGAGGAAACCTACCACCGATACCGTGGCAAACACCAGCAGCACATCCGTCAGATGTATGCTGACAGGATAGGCATCGACCACGAAATCGCCGCCGCCTCCCAACGAGACGAAGCCGAAACGTTGCTGAAGAAAGCAAAGCAACAGCCCCAGCACGATGCCAGCCAGTGCACCGAATGTGGAAATCAGACGACCCTCAAAGAGGAAGATTTTGGAAATCAGACTGCTGTCAGCACCAAGGTGCCGCAAGGTCTCCACATCCTCGCGCTTGTCCAGAATCAGCATGGACAGGGAGCCTATCACATTGAAGCAAGAGATAGCCAGGATAAAGGTAAGGAAAAGATAGGAGATGAACTTCTCTATTTCCATGATGCGGAACACGTCGGCCTGCTGCTCATAGCGGTTCTGCACGGAGAAGTCGTCGCCCAGAATGCGGGAAATCTCCTTTTTGACTACATCCGCATCGGCCTCCGGCTTCAGCTTCAGTTCTACTGCCGAGACCTCCGTGCCGTAACCGAACAGGCGACGGGCAAAAGCAAGAGAGGTGAGAATATAGCCGGCATCGTATTTCTGCTGGTTGACCACGAACACTGCCCCTGGCGAGAACAGATGGCCGCGGCTGAAGGAAGCGGAAGGATTGGCCAGGTTGACCCGGGCGTTCCGTTTGGGAGCATATATCTGCAAGGGATCGACGAACTGAATCCCAGTGCCCAGTTCGGAGACCAGTTCCACGCCCAAGATGCCGTAATCAACGACCTCGTCGTGCAGGATGAACCTGCCGGTACCATAAAGCAGGCTGTCGATGGAGGTCAGTTGCTCGAAGTTATCGTCTACGCCCTTGATGACTGCCATGGCCTGACGGTCCTTGTACTGCACCATGGCATTCTCTTCCAGCGTCTCCGTCCATACCTCAATCTGGGGCAAGGCACGCAGTTGCCGGAAGACGGCAGAATGCGGGTCGAACACCTTCCCTTCGCGAACCGTGATTTTCAGCTCCGGGTCGAAAGCCGTAAAGAACCCCGCCACCATATCCTGAAAACCGTTGAACACGGAAAGGGTGCACACCAGCGCCAACGTGGCCAGTGCCACTCCGCATACCGAGATAGCGGAGATGATATTGATGGCATGGTGCTTCTTCTTGGAGAAAAGGTATCGCCGGGCTATGAAAAAAGACAGGTTCATGATGAATCAGCCGGTCACCGGACACTCTATTTCAGCAGTTCGTCTATTTTCTCGAGATAATCCAGCGAATCGTCCACAAAGAACTTCAGTTCGGGAATGATGCGGAGCTGGTGGCGCACACGTTTGCCCAGCTCATAGCGGATGGACTTCATATTGGCATTGATGTTCTTTATCATCTCCTCCCCTTTCTCGGAAGGAAAGATGCTGAGGTAAGCACGCGCCACACTCATGTCGGGGCTGATGCGCACGACACTGACCGATACCAGCATGCCGGGCATGGACTTAGTCTGCAACAGGAAAATCTCACTCAGCTCCTTTTGGAGCAAACGGGCTATTTTGTTCTGACGGGTTGTCTCCATACATTGAATTCCTTTATTTCAGGAACAAAGGTACATAAATATATCACTCGAACGCTATGTTTACAGTTTTTTTATGATAGTCAGGCCGTCGCGCAAGGGAAGAATCACCTTTTCCACGCGCTTGTCGTGTGCCACAAGGTCATTGAAGGCCTTGATGCCGATGGTCTGCAAGTCTTTGCCATGAGGATGCTCTTCAAGCACATGCCCGTCCCACAACGTATTGTCGGCTATGATATAGCCTCCATCGGAGAGGCGGGCAAGCACCATCTCATAATACTCTATGTACTTGCGCTTATCCCCGTCGATGAAAGCCAGGTCGAAAGTGAGGTCCAGTTGCGGCACCAACTCCAAGGCATCGCCGATGTAGAACTTGATTTTATCCGCGTAACCGGAATTCTCCAGCCACGGGCGGGTGAAGTCTTCCTGCTCGTCGTTAATCTCGAACGTATGCAGCATCCCGCCCTCCGGCAACCCTTCGGCCATGCACAAGGCAGAGTATCCGCTATAAGTCCCTATCTCCAGCACCTGCCGGGGACGGATCATCCGGACAAACATCTTGAGCATGCGCCCCTGCAAATGCCCGGAAGCCATGCGGGGATATAGCAGCTTGACATGCGTGTCACGATAGAGTGCTTTCAGATAATCGCCCTCATCATCAATGTGCTGCAAAATGTATTCGTCAATCGTCACTTTGTTAATTGATAATGGATGGTTGATGATGGACAGTTGATAATGGACTGCCACTCCGCATGGCACTCATCCATCATCAACTGTCCATTATCAATTATTATAAGTATCTGTTACTATTGGGCAGCACGCTGTCTTCCGCATGCTTCAAGGCATCTTCCACTACGTTGATTTCGAGGAAGGAAGTGCGCGTACCGGCTTTACCGCTGCTCAGATAGCCCACCATGTCGGTAGGCAACAGCTTGCCTTCCTTCAGCAGGCGGCGCAAGGCGGCGAAATAATACTCCTGTCCGTTGGCCAGTTCGGGCATGTAGATGGCCTCCACACCATACGAAAGAGCCAGGTGACGCATGGTCTTTTCCTTGTAGCAAATGGCCAATACCGGATATTTGCCACGGAAAGCAGCAAGGTTACGGGCAGTACGGCCGCTGTAGCTGTCGGTGATGATGGCACGGATTTTCAGTTTGGTGGTAGCCTTTACCGCTTGTTTGGCCAGGAACGCAGTCACATCGTTGCTGTTCTCGTCCAACGGAATACGGATATCATTGTCAGGCAGCTTGTCTTTCTCCGCTTGGGCGGCAATCGTGGTCATTGTCTTCACTGCTTCTACCGGATACTTTCCATAGGCGGTTTCGCCGCTCAACATCAAGGCATCCGTACGATAGTAGATGGCATTGGCAATATCCGTCACCTCCGCACGGGTGGGACGCGGATTGGAAATCATGGTATGAAGCATCTGTGTGGCTACAATCACCGGTTTTTTGGCAAGAATGCACTTGCGGATAAGCACACGCTGGATGCCCGGAATACGTTCCTGCGGAATTTCAATACCGAGGTCACCGCGAGCCACCATCACACCGTCCGCCACTTCCAGGATTTCATCAATATTGTCGACACCTTCCTGATTCTCAATCTTGGCAACAATACGGATGTCGCTATTGTGAGCATCGAGGATGGACTTGATGTCGAGTATATCCTGCTTGTTGCGCACAAAAGAGTGGGCAATGAAATCTATATTCTTCTCAATGGCATAAAGGATATTGGTGCGGTCCTTCTCCGTCAAAGAGGGCAGATTGATGCGAACACCCGGAACGTTGACGCTCTTGCGGCTGCCCAAGACTGCTTCATTCTGTACTTCGCAAAGCAGATAGTCGGGAGTCTTCTCCACAACAATCAACTCCAAATCACCGTCGTCAATTAAGATATGGCCGTCCACATCCAGGTCTTTAACAAAGTGAGAATACGAAACAGAAATACATTCACGGGTAGTTTCCTGTTCCGGATTGCCTACCACCTTCACGCGGTCGCCTGCCTTGAAAGGAATGGGCTCGGCAAGGACAGTAGTACGGACCTCCGGTCCTTTCGTATCCATCAGGATGGCAATACGGTTGGAAACCGTACGCACATTGTTTATCAACTTCTCAGCACCTTCACGAGCAAGATGTGCAGTATTCATACGTACAACATTCATACCCGCATCGAACAACTGCTTTATAAAATCAACATCACAGCGCTGGTCAGAAATCGTTGCTACAATCTTCGTTTGCTTCAATAACATAATCTATATACCTATTTTATTTAATAATCTTTTAACGCCTCCATGGCCAGACGGTAGGAATTCAGCCCGAAACCGAGAATAACACCCTTGCAAGCGCAGGAAATCATGGACACATGACGAAAAGCCTCGCGGGCATGCACATTAGAGATATGTACCTCAATCACCGGAGAAGTGACCGAACGGATAGCATCTTGCAGGGCGATGGATGTATGTGTGTAAGCACCCGCATTCAAAATGATGCCATCCACATCAAAACCCACCTGCTGAATCTTATCTATCAGCTCTCCCTCAATGTTGGACTGGAAATAGTCAATTTGTACATCCGCATATTTCTTACGGAGCTCAGCCAGATAGTCTTCAAAAGTTACGCTACCGTAAATGGAAGGTTCACGTTTGCCCAAGAGATTTATATTGGGGCCGTTAATAATCTGTATCCTCATAACACAATTTTTTATACCTTTGTCCCTTGAAAAGGGCTTGCTCCGTATCCGGCTGATACTTGCTCCGTAGTCTATAGGTACGGAACAAGTACGAACCGACCGGATACGTAATTACAGCGCAAAGGTAGCAAAAAAGAAATGAAATCAGAAGAAAAGTTCATGAATAAGGAGAAACAGGCACTGATAATCAGAAAGTACTACCAGTATCTAAAATTAGAGAAAGCACTCTCGCCCAATACGGTGAATGCTTATCAAACGGACTTGGATAAGTTGTTGCGTTTTCTGAAAGAAGAGAACATCGCTATCCTTGACACAACGCTGGATGACTTGCAACATTTTGCCTCCGGACTACACGATATCGGCATCCATCCCCGTTCGCAGGCACGCATTCTGTCAGGCATCAAGTCATTCTTTCATTTCCTCGTTGTGTCCGACTATCTGGAGGGAGACCCCAGCGAACTGCTGGAGGGGCCTAAAATCGGATTTCATCTGCCGGAAGTGCTGACGGTGGAAGAGATAGACCGTATCATCTCCGCCATCGACCAAGGCACAAACGAGGGGCAACGCAACCGGGCCATCCTCGAGACTCTATACAGTTGCGGCCTGCGGGTATCGGAACTGTGCAACCTGAAAATCTCCGACCTGTATTTCGACGAAGGCTTCATCAAGGTAGAAGGTAAGGGCAGCAAACAGCGCCTTGTACCCATATCGTCCCGTGCCATCAAAGAGATAAGGAACTGGTTCGTGGACCGCAATGGAGGCTGGAAAATCAAAAAGGACTTCGAAGACTACGTATTCCTGGCACGCTGGGGCAAAAATATCTCACGCATCATGGTATTCCACCTTATCAAGGAACTGGCAAAGCAGGCCGGCATCACCAAGAACATCAGTCCGCACACCTTCCGCCATTCCTTTGCCACTCACCTGCTTGAAGGAGGCGCCAACCTGCGCGCCATACAAAGCATGCTGGGCCACGAATCCATCGCTACAACAGAAATTTACACACACATCGACCGGCACAGATTGCGTAGTGAAATCATAGAACACCATCCCCGTAATATAAAGTACCGCAAAGAGCGGGAAATTCATTAAATTATGATAAAATTACCGCGCGAGTTAACAAACTGTAATAGGATTTAATATCTTTGCGTTGTTGTGTCCATGTCTAAATAGCACACTAACATGAAATAGACAAATTTCAATTACAAACAATTAATTTATACCTAAAATGACTAAGAAATTGTATCTGCCGTTTTTAATGGCAATGGTTGTTGCATTAATGACATCGTGCAGCAAAAAGATGGGTGAATTGTCATCAGATTATTTCACCGTGACTCCTCAAGTTTTGGAAGCTGTAGGTGGTAAAGTTCCCGCTACAATCAACGGAAAATTCCCCGAAAAGTACTTCAACAAGAAGGCTGTGGTAGAAGTTACCCCGGTGCTGAAATGGAACGGTGGCGAAGCTAAAGGCCAGTCTGCTGTATTCCAGGGAGAAAAGGTAGAAGGTAATGACCAGACTATCTCTTACAAGATGGGCGGCAGCTACACCATGAAGACATCTTTCGACTATGTACCGGAAATGGCAAAATCCGAACTGTATTTGGAGTTCAAGGCTACAGTAGGCAAAAAGACTGTCAATATACCTGCCGTAAAAGTAGCCGACGGTGTAATCTCCACTTCTGAGATGCTGGAACAAACATTGGGCAGCGCTAACCCCGCCAACGGTGACGACGCTTTCCAACGTATCATCAAAGAAAAGCATGACGCCAACATCATGTTCTTGATTCAACAAGCCAACGTACGCGCCAGCGAATTGAAGACTGCCAAAGAATTCGGCAAAGAAGTGAAAAACATAGACGAAGCTGAAAACAAGAAAATCAGCAACATCGAAATCTCCGCATACGCTTCTCCCGATGGTGGTGTAGGCTTGAATACCACTCTGGCTGAGAACCGCCAGGACAACACGGCCAAGATAATCAACAGAGATTTGAAGAGAGCAAAAATCAATGCAGCGGTAGACACCAAGTATACAGCTCAGGACTGGGAAGGCTTCCAGGAACTGGTATCCAAATCAAACATCCAAGACAAAGAATTGATTCTCCGCGTTCTTTCCATGTATCAGGATCCCGAACAAAGAGAACAGGAAATCAAGAACATCTCTTCTGTTTATAAGACTTTGGCTGACGAAATCCTGCCGCAACTGCGTCGTTCACGTCTGACTTTGAACTACGAAATCATCGGTAAGTCCGACGAAGAAATCGCAAAACTGGCCGACAGCGATGCCAAACAATTGAACATCGAAGAATTGCTGTATGCTACCACCTTGACTAAAGATGTTGCCAAGCAAGAAGCTATCTTCACAAAAGCTACTCAAATTTATCCGAACGATTTCCGTGCTTACAACAACTTAGGCAAACTGGCTTATCAGGCTGGTGACCTTAACAAGGCAGAAAGCTACTTCAAGAAAGCCCTTTCCATCAAGGATGCTCCTGAAGCAAACATGAACCTCGGTCTGATTGCCTTGACTAAGGGTGACAGAAATACTGCAGAAAGCTACATGAGCAAAGCTTCCGGTTCTAAAGAGCTGAACGAGGCATTGGGTAATCTGTATGTAGCCCAAGGACAGTATGAAAGAGCAGTCAACTCATTCGGTGACACAAAAACCAACAGCGCAGCTTTGGCACAAATCCTGGCTAAGGACTACAACAAGGCTAAGAGCACACTGGCCGGCGTAGAAAAGCCAGACGCTTACACTGACTACCTGAAGGCTGTACTTGGTGCAAGAACCAACAATACATCTATGGTAACCAGCAGTCTGAAGAATGCCATTGCAAAAGAACCGGCTTTGGCTAAGAAAGCTGCTTCTGACCTGGAATTCGCCAAGTACTTCACTGACACTGACTTTATGAATATCATCAAATAATAAAGGTTAGATTGAAAAGAACGTGCCCGGCATAGAAATATGTCGGGCATTTCTTTTTATTCACACCAAAAAGAAGTATTTTCGCGACGAAGTATCAGAAAAAGACCCGGAATGAAGAAAATCTATCTTGCATACCTTCTGCTTATCATATTGTCTGCCTGCGGCGACAAAAACACGAATTCAGTCCACCTAAGTGGTGAAATCAAAGGACTGGGGAATGATACCCTTTATATATATGGTACGGACAAGTTCTATAACCGTATGGACACACTGCTTGTCAAGGATGACAAGTTCTCCGTAACCCTCAGCACCGACACGCTGGCCTCTGCATGGTTGCTATTCAGTGACGGTACAGAGTATCCTCTTTACTTGAACAAAGGAAATAAAATAAAGATAAAAGGTTCTGCTTCCGATATTACTTCATTGGAAATTACGGGGAATGTCTTCAATGAAGAACTGACAGCCTTTCAGAAAGAGTTGAAAGGTTTAAGCACTTCCTCGGAGAAAGCATTGGAGGAAAAAGCAAAGACCTTTATCAACAGCCATCCTGCTTCATTGGCAAGCATCTATCTGCTGGAAAAATATTTCGTGCAAAAACCGCAACCGGACTTCGCCTTAATCAAAGAAATGACAGAACACATGACCGGAGGACTAAAAGACCGCCCGTATGTAGATGAACTGCTTGACCTTATCCAAGAAGAAGAGAAAGTATCTGTCGGGAAAACAATCCCGTACATTCATCTGCCCAATGCGAAAGGTACACAAATCAGCCGCACCAATTTTAAGGACAAATATCTGTTGATACATTTCTGGGCATCCTGGAACCAACAAAGCATGGAAGCCAACGCTGCCCTGCGCAGGATTTACAAGAAAGAAGAAAAGAACAAGCTATTCGCCCTCTGGGGCATCTCCCTGGACATTGACAAAAAGGAATGGGAAGAAGCAATCAAAAGAGATACCCTGAAGTGGGAACAGAGTTGTGATTTCTCCGGATGGAATACCTCTCCCGTCAAGCAGCTCGCCATACAAGCATTGCCAGCCAATCTGTTTCTTAGCCCTTCCGGAAAAATTGAAGGGAAAAACATGAGCGAGGAAGACATTAAGAAGAAACTGGCAGAAATAGAGCAAAAGGAGAAAGAGAAGGAAAAGACCGGAAAGAGACTCAAAAAACAAAACCGACGGTAGCCCCCACCCTGCCATCATTAACCCCTAATTATTAAAACGTGCTCATAAAAGTTTTTGGAGCGGCTGTTCAAGGTATTGACGCAACCCTCATCACCATTGAAGTCAACAGCTCCAGAGGCTGTATGTTCTATTTAGTCGGCTTGCCGGATTCTGCGGTAAAAGAAAGCCATCAACGCATCATATCTGCTTTGCAGGTCAACGGTTACCGGATGCCGACCAGTAATATCGTCATCAACATGGCACCGGCAGATATCCGAAAAGAAGGCTCTGCTTATGATTTGCCTTTAGCCATCGGCATGCTGGCAGCCAGCGAGGTTATCCGGTCTGATAAACTGGACCGTTATCTGTTGATGGGCGAACTAAGCCTCGACGGTAGCCTGCAACCAATCAAAGGAGCACTCCCCATTGCCATCAAAGCCAGAGAACTGGGCTTTGAAGGAATGATAGTTCCCTGCTCGAACGCACATGAGGCCGCCGTAGTGAATAACTTGAAAGTCTATGGCGTGGAAAATATCAAGGATGTCATTGAATTCTTCAACGGAAAACAAGAATTGGCTCCGACGCAGGTCAATACCCGTGAAGAGTTCTACTCCCAGCAAAGCTCTTTCGAGCTGGACTTTGCGGAAGTAAAGGGGCAGGAAAACGTGAAGCGGGCTCTGGAAGTAGCCGCCGCAGGCAGCCACAATATTCTTCTCATAGGGGCCCCCGGCAGCGGAAAATCCATGCTGGCAAAGCGTCTTCCCTCCATACTTCCTCCCCTATCGTTGGGAGAAAGTCTGGAAACAACCAAAATCCATTCCGTTGCCGGAAAACTTGGCAAGGGCGGCGGACTTATTTCAAAACGCCCGTTCCGCGATCCGCACAATTCCATTTCCACAGTAGCCATGACCGGTGGAGGAAGCTTCCCCCAACCCGGTGAAATCAGCCTGGCACATAATGGAATCCTGTACCTCGACGAATTGCCTGAGTATAACCGCAGCGTTTTGGAGGTTCTCCGTCAACCGCTGGAAGATAGAAAAATTACCGTATCACGCATTCGGTGCAATGTGGAATATCCCGCCAGTTTTATGCTGGTAGCCTCTATGAACCCATGCCCATGCGGCTACTATAACCACCCTACCAAAGCCTGCGTTTGCAGCCCCGGACAAGTACAGAAGTATCTGAATCGTATATCCGGGCCTTTACTCGACCGCATAGACCTGCAAATCGAAGTCACCCCACTCCCCTTTGAAAAGATGGCGGACACCCGCCCGGGTGAGTCGAGCGCCACGATACGAGAGCGTGTGATATATGCCCGGCAAATTCAAGAAGCCAGATACGCAGACATTCCCGGTGTATATTGCAATGCGCAAATGAACAGCAAGTTGCTGTCTCTCTACGCCCGTCCGGATGAGAAAGGGCTTGCCATGCTCAAGAATGCCATGAACCGGCTGAACCTTTCGGCACGTGCCTACGACCGCATATTGAAAGTGGCGCGCACCATCGCCGACTTGGAAGGCAGCGAATTGATACAGCCGGCGCACCTGGCGGAAGCTATCGGTTACAGAAACCTGGACAGGGAAGACTGGGCAGGATAAACCGAGGTACAGCATCAGGACTGCCACCTTTCGAAAATCACGTTTTCTCTATCCGAATGCGTGCATCCACCGCCATCACCTGCTTTTCAGTGGCCAACAGCGGATTGAGGTCCAGTTCCTTGATTTCGGTGGCAAAACGCAACAAGGTAGAAAGCCGCACAATGATTTCTGCAAACTTGTCCTCGTTCACGCCTTTCTGCCCGCGCGTACCTTTAATAATCTTATAGGCACGCAAGGAATGAATCATAGAGTAAGCCTCCTCGTAAGACAAGGGTGCCAGACCGGAAGACACATCTTTCAGCACCTCCACAAAGATGCCTCCCAGACCGCAGAGCACTACATGCCCGAACTTCTCTTCATATTTGGCACCGATAAACAGTTCCGTACCCTTCAGCATGGGTTGCACCATGATGGAATGCGCCGCGGGAATCTGCATCATGCGATCGAACTCCAACGCCAGATGCTGTTCACCCTTGATGTTCAGGACAACGCCTCCCACATCCGATTTGTGTACCGGCCCTACCACCTTGGCCACCACCGGAAAACCTACCCGGCGTGCAAAGGCAAGCACCTCTTCCTTCCGGTCGGACACAAACTCCTCTACCACCGGAATGCCTGCCGAACGAAGCAGCGCCTGCACATAGTGCGGGGCAATGTAACCGTCCTCGGAAATGGAATCAATAATCCGGCGGATACGGGGAACATCCACTCCAAAGAGCTCGATTTCATTATTGGCAGGCCGCGGGGCATTCATTATCCGCGAAAGTGCCGTGCCCAAGGTCACTTCATCGGCAAAGTTCACATGGCCTTTTGCCAGAAAAGCAGCAACCTCGGCTCCCGCCGTATTGACGGAAGGAAGTATCGGGAAAATCGGTTTTCTGCAAGTCTGCATCTTCTCGTGCAATACGTCATACATCTCGAACATGGTCACCAGTCCCGGGGTACCGAAAATAGCCATTACAGCATCAATATTGTCAAACTTCTCCTCACAATACTCCAGACAGAGGCGCAGGTGTTCCGGCGTACCCGTGGCCAGGATATCAATGGGATTTCCCACGGCTGCACCAGGAAAAAGCTTGCTCTTGAGTTCCTCCGCCACCGGCCCTTCCAGTTTCGGGACATTCAGTCCGCCCTTACTCAACGCATCGGTCAGCATCACTCCCGGACCGCCGGCATGGGTAATGATGGCGAAGTTTTTCCCTTTCAGTTCCGGCAGTGTGAAGATACAACCTACGGTCGTCAGCTCCTCGCGCGAATAGCAACGCACAATACCTGCCTTACGGAACAAGGCCTCCACCGCCGAATCACTGCTGGCAATGGCTCCCGTATGCGAACTTGCCGCCCGGCTGCCGCTCTCGCTGCTACCCGCCTTGATGGCTGCAATCTTGCAGCCCTTCTTGATGAGCGAAGACGCATGGAACAGCAGACGGTCGGGGTCACCGATACTTTCAATATAAAGAAGTTTTATGCGGGAATCCGTCTCCGGATTGAATTGTTCGTCCATGTATTGCAGCACATCCTCCACACCGATTTGCTTGGCATTTCCCACAGACCATACTGAGTTGAATTGCAATCCCTTGGTCACGGCGCTCTCCAGTATGAACACCGCCGTGGCACCGGAACTGGAAATCAGGTCCACCCCTTGCGGATGCAGTTGCGGGATGGGCTGGCTGAATACGCTATGATGCCACGAGTTCATAAAACCGATGCAGTTGGGGCCTATCAGGGAAGCTCCATACCGGTTTACCGTTTCCAGTATACGGTCTTCCAACGCAGCTCCTTCAGGAGTTTCCTCGCCAAAGCCGGCAGAGAGGATGATGAACGCCTTTACCTGCTTCTCCGCGGCAAGTACTTCCACGACATCGGGGCAAAGGACGGCAGGAATGGCAAGGATGGCAAGGTCTGTATCGGGCAGTTCTTTCACGTCGGCAAAAGCGGCAAGGCCCTGCACTTCGGTCTCTTTGGGATTCACAGCACGAAGTTCGCCGGCATATCCGCCGCTAAGCAGATTCTTCAAAATAGCCCCTCCGGGCTTGTGCACGTTATTGGATGCACCCACCACCACGATGCTGGCCGGATGAAGCAATTGGCTTGTTATCATAGTCTGTTCTTACATTAAGTTAGTGATTCATGCACAAATATACACTTTCCATACGTAAAAACAATCGGAAAAGGAAGAAATATGCCTTAGCTCCATACGGCTTTTTCATTGAAGGAAATTGAAGGGAGTTAGAAGGAGTTATCGCCTTTCGGGCTCGGAAGTTAAAGCCGATAGTTATGTTGATGTAGAGCGATACTATCGGCCTAACTCCTTCTGACTCCCTTCAACGAAAGAGCTGTGGCTTCTGCCAGAAAACGGCAATCTTGCCACAGGATATAGGTTACCCGCCTGACAAACACTTGCAATAGAGTTGCAAGATACAGACAATAAACTCCTGAAGTATTCGTTGTAAAAATGATAAAGACAGGCTGCCGGTTCTATCCCAAGCCTTGGGATAGACATCCCCAACCTTGGGATAGACATCCCCAACTTCGGGACGCATATCCGCAAGCCTGGTTTCACTTTTCTATTGCCGCGCACCCACGGCCCTTTACAGGAATCACTCGTCCATCTCCTCGCGCACGCACCGCACCGGATATGCGCAGGAACGGCGGGCATACTGGTAACCGTAATCGTAAGGGTTCACCAAGTCCGGATGAATATGGAATATGGAAGAGGCATTGTGGTAAGAAGCCGCAGAGGTGTAGTATCCTCCACACCCATTCACCACGAAGCAACTGCCGTCACCCGTTCTCCAGCCACAGAGGGGGAAGAATGAAGTCGGACCGCTGCGCCAAGCCTGCATATAGAACGTCATACCATGATGCGCATGCTCACTACCATGGTTCGAATAATTCTGCTGTGTATAAGTGTCGGTGTTCAGCCCTGTACTTGTGAATCCCATCCACGCATCGCTTCGAGGCAATATCCAGCCGGCAGGACAGGGATCGAAAAGGGACTTCTTCGTAGCCCCGTTATTGGCCACTACATTGTTATAGTTGACAGTGGCTTCGTCAAAAGGAACCCCGCCCCATAGTTTGTCGTTATGTCCCCAATACCAGTCACCGTCATTGATATAATATGCCGGGTCGTGCGTGTTTCCATTGCCCGGACCGGGTTGTCCGCTACTCTCTCCGCCATTCTGGAACAAGCCGGGAATGACGGTCGCCATAAACTCCGTAGGATTCTGTATGGAATGTTCTATGTTGCCTGTGTCCGGAGTCACCCTGACGGCCCTGAACAGCTCTCCCGTGCCAGCCGTACTGGTCATAGGCAGCAGTTTTGCTTTGCTGTCATATACTCTCTGTACATACGGATAAGCATTCGCATAGAAAGTGACCCCATCCGTTCTTGCCGTTTGCGGGAACGGGTCCTTCCGGCCCCACTGGTAATACATGCCGAAGGTACCTATATCGCCCACAGAGGTGCTCACCGCTCCCAGGTTGCAGGACATGAAACTGTATCCCGGAACACGCTTACCGGTATTGATGCCGCTGCTGTTCCAGCTGTATGTGGTGTACTTCACCGCATGCGACAGCTGTGCCGGAGCTTCATTGTTCACCCAGATGTGCCATGACCAGATGATGACACCTTTGGCATTGCGCGCCGCAATTACGGCATTGCCGTTAATGCCACCGCTCCTTACACACACTTTCTGCTCTGTCTCGTCAAAGAAAACCCGGTCTTTTTTCGAATTGTCACCGATGGGAAAGTGCGTCCCGTCACCGGTCTGCCACAAAATGTCCACATCATGGAGTGCCTTGTCCGGATTGTTCTTGTCCACATAATCGGTATATTTCCAGCCACCTCCGGTCTCGGTACGTGTATAAGGGTCGAACATGATGAAAGCGTTGTGCTTCATCACGTAGCAGTTGGCGGGTGCTGCCACCACGCGGTTGTCCGTCTTGATAGAGGTGAGGCTGAGCTTCACGTTGTAGTTATGATTCCGCTTCACGTCAAAGTTGTCCACGGTGTTCATGCCCGGATAGATGGTATATATATAGTTGCTGCCATCGGCCTCGGAAGAAACGTAGAGCTGAAGGTGCAAGGCGTTGGCAGGCGCGTTCCTGTTCTTGTTCTCGGGGTCGGTGTTCTTGTTACTACCCTGCATGTTCTCGGGCATGTACCAGACATAATCCACATCCGATGCCGGCGACTTGATGGTATAGTCCACCACCGAATCGAGTTTCTGGGGATATATCGTACCCGCTGCCGGTGCCACGGCGCGAAAACCGGCGGGAATATTCTTCACCTCTGCACGAGTGATTTTCAGTGCATTTGCCTCCTCATTCTTGACAATACGGAAGGTAATCTTGGCCAGCATCCGTACCAAGGAGATTTCGAAATTGTTCGTGTGCCCGGGAAGGATGTCGAGCGTGGCACTGCCCAGCATCAGCATGTTGGTGCCATCCTCATCGTGCAGGTCGTCTTTCCCGAAACTGAACATCAGCTCCGAGAAGCGTTCCTCAGTGGCCAGACTGTCACTCACGAAGCCTTTGTCATCGTTCAGGTTGGCCAGCACATACACCTTACTCGAAGTAGCCGGACGAAGCATTATCTTCACATCGTCAAGGTCATCGGGCTCATAATAGCGGGGCAAGGCGATGAGGTTGCCCTTGGAGTCGTACTGGAATACCCAGATGTTATCCACCGCCTTCTCCTTGGCCTCATCCAATACACGTGTCGATGCGGTTCCGTCGTCCGGCAGCCTGCCTATCACACGGGCAGGACGCACCGATAACGACAACGACACCTCTTCCATTCCGGCCTCTCCGGCCTCGTGAGTTCCGGGGCCGATGACATCATCGGCACATGCCCATAGTATGCATAACAAGCATACGTTCAATATATAATTAACTGGTTTCATAAGTAGTTCATCAGAATTCAGAAAATAAACGCTTCATCATCCCACACACAGGAAGACATATCATCCGCCTATGACAAAATCGTTGTTCACGTTCTGCCACTCGGCGACGGTCAGTTTCCCTTTCTCGTCAAGCACAAACGTCACAAGCATCCTATAAAGATGCCCTGCACGCATTTCGCTGTCGTCGTCTTCCTGGTTTCGCACGTAAAGCTTATAGGTCTCCGCGCCTACATTGCCTTTCAGCTTCACATTCATCTCCACATACATATTCTTCGACGGATAGGAATAGGCTGTACACACCGCCGAGTGCTTTGACAAATCAATACCCTCACCGTTGTAATGCGGCTCGTCTCCACTCGAGAACACAGCGCTGTTATCGGGCGTGGAACATGCCAAATTGCCCTTCTTTGCTTCCGCATTCTTGTTGCCGTTCAGCAACACGGACGTCTGCACATCCACCAGCTTTACTCCGGTGATGACAACATCTTTCGTCAGCAGAGGAGCGACACACTGTACATACAGTTCCAGACGGGAAACCACCGCTGATGTTTCAACTTCCACCTTTAGCGGCGTGTCAGACGCCGAGGTGCTCTGCCGTACGTCGGTGCACGTCTCCCCCCACAACAGCACTTGCCCGCTCGTCCGTATGTAGTCCAAGTCGTCGGAGCCTACCACCACGCCTTTCAACTTTTCGTAGCGATAGGGGCTGGTCCATGACGTAACCGTTTCGTCACCGGTTTCAGCAATCGTGCCGGGTGTTTCCTCCGAAGCAGCCCCCACCTGTCTCACCAGTTTCTTTTTCAGCTCTTCACGGGGATTTCCCACAACGACAAAAGTCTTTTTCCCCTCGCGCAACTTGAATGCCACCATAGTGGAAGTGGCATCGAACGTAGCACATCCTTCCAAAATCCCGTCTGCATTGTAAGCAAATACAATGCCCTGCTGCAAAGTCGGTGAAAGTCGGTCTCCGTCCGTCTCTCCCGCCCGAGTATGCACTGCCACAGCGACAAGAGGGTCGGCAGAATCAATGCCATCCCCACGTTCACAAGCAACGGCCATCATCCCCCAGACAACAAGCAGCACCGTCCGGGTCATTATTCCAACTATCTGTTTCATATTTTTATTCCGTCAGGCAGGGAAGATGCTGTCTTCTTCCCACACCGGCAATTTTATGGTTACATTCGTGCCCGATATGCTTATCAGCATCTCTATCACGATTTCTTCTTTTCCTGCAAGGTGGATGCCATGTTCTGCCATGTACTTCTGCAAGCTGACTTCCGCCAGTTTCTTACCGCTTTTGCAATCGAACACCATCACTACGGCCGGAGTGTCCTCCCCGAAAAGAGGCAACTCGCACACTCCCCCATACATATTCCGCTCCGGAAAGGCATCCATGGAGGGCATGAACAGTGTCTCTTCACCTGCCGCCTCACCCTCAAAGCTCATCTCGGCCGGAAACATTCCTGCCTTCACCTCATAGGGACAATCCGTATCTTGCACCACGGTCTGTCCTGCGAAAACAATATAAGGTTTGAAGGTAATATGCGCAGCATGGAAGCGAAGTACAGTCTCTTTTCTGCCATCCACATCGGCAAGAGTGAAAGCGGTACTTCCCAGATAAAGCGGGTCGTTGCTGCCGGGCAAAGAACCGCTTGCCACCTCCCGGTTGCAGACACGGGCACCGGCAAGCGTTTCGGTGGCAGAAGCCATGTTCTGCCTGCCTATGTTTCCCCAACACACCACCTGATAGGTACCTGCCCGAGGCAGGCGCAACTTGAATCCTTGGAAATGTTCCAGATTCTTCTTGTCCAGTCGCGAAGCAATCACCAGACTCCCCTGCTCGTCATAAATGTAATAGTCTACGGCGGATATATACTCTGCAAAACAGTCTTCCGCACCGTCGGCCATGTATTCAAACCTGACGACCGCATTGTTGCAGCCACCCACCTCCACCTCGGTGAGGCAGGAAACACATCCCAAGGCCAAGGAGAGAAAAGACAACAAGAATTGCAATATTCTTTTCATAAGCACCTGAACCGTTGCCTTTTACAATGCAGGATAAATATTATCAATCTTCCAAGGAGCAACACTCACCGTAACCTTGACACTTACGTCCGTCGGCATAATCTTGTCTGAGAGGTTGGTAGTTCCAAACTTGATTTCATCTATCTTGTAGATATGTCCATTGTAGAAGTTCACAGCGTCCGCATGGGCCGAATGGCTTCTCACGAACCGGTTAAGATTGATATAACGTACCCCTTCCAGTTTTTTCTCTTCCCAGCTGTTGGTGGTCTCGTCATAAAGTTTCACTGTCATCCCGGACAGTTTCAAGAGAAGGTGAACGCCCAGATGGCCTTTATAAGGTTCCACACCTTCGGCAGGCTCTTCAATGGCAAAGAACGGATAAGCCCACTTCTTGCTCTGAGTGGCCTCAGGATAGAAAGAATAAACATTGTGGCCGTCCTCTGTCTGTTCCTGCACCTTGCTAAACTCAATGCAATCGGCCATCCAGCCATATCGGGTATAAAAGGTTTTCAACTCAGCTTCCACATCACTGGTCGCATAATCCGGAGATACCCAGTCAGACTCGACGCACTGCTGATTCAAAGGCATTTTCTCATAGAATCCGGCCACATAAACACCGTCCAGTTTGTAATCAAGGATGGTCTGGTCGGTCGTAATCTTGCCTATCTCCAGACGGGCGCAGAGGGGAGACAAAGTTACCGTGGCTTCCTTCATGCCTGCACCTCCATCTGTCAACCCCTCTATGCCGGCAAGTGCCACATGATTCATGTTGTCTGCGTGCTGGTTGCCCAGAGAGATTTTCTTGAGGTGTATGTCGGATATGAAAGGAAGGTCTCCACTATGAATATCCTGGTCGTTCAATTCATCACTGGTCACATTACCCACGATATAGACCTTGGACACATCTCCTGAGATACCCGTGAACGTATGTCCCTCTTGTATCTGCTTCAACGACAGCTTGTGTCCTTCATCATCCACATCTTCCTCATTGCTCACAATGCTGTAATGGGTTCTCACCTGTCCTTTTGGGGTAAGGAAAAACAGATAGCCACTCTGAAACTCCACAGCGCTCTCTGTCTTATCATTCTTTTCGTCTTCTATCATACGTACCTTAGGCACTTGTACGTTTTCAATTCTCACAAATACTTTTTGACCCGACTTGCCACCCTCGGGCAATACTCCTTCTTCTTCTGAACGAGTACACGCTGCACAACACAGCATCATTACCGCCAAAACGGAATAAAAAATTCTTTTCATATCTAAAAAACTAATTGATTTTGTTTCTATCGCAAAGTCTTCACCGGAACACGAAAACAAGTGTGATACATCAGAACCGATAAAGCAGATTCAGGCAGAACCCCGTCAACACAAACTCATCCCTCTTGAACTTACGGCACAGACATCTGTCGCCTTTTTCGTTCAACACATACTTCTTCACATCGGAATGACGATAACCTGCACGCACATTCAACTCTACAGCAAGCCCTTTCCAGACAGGCTGAAGATAGCCCGCCGAAACGCCTTCGCTATGAAAATGTCCGGTATGGTTGGCTTCCGGTATGCGGTCGTTAAAGTCTCCTATCTGACCGTAGACACCCACAAAGAAACCCTTGAACACTTCGTCTTTCTTGAGCCAGAAGCGCGGTTCGAGTACATAGGAAGTAAATCCCTGAAAACGGTTTCCTCCTTTGTAAGAGTGCTCGCAATAGGCAAAAGTGCCCTTCAGAGAGTAACGTTTTCCCCAATAATATTCAGCATACACATTGCCTCCGTATGTAGTATACGATAAGTCCGGACGAAACCCTATCCATGAAAGCAGGTTTGTACCCACCGCCACACGCGGCTTCTTCTTTCTGAGTGAGTCTTCCGTTTCGAAGTGGAGAGAGCCATCACTCAGGCTAGTAACATTTTTTTTGCTTTTCAAATGCTGTACGGATTGTTCTTGCGCATACAACACCGCTGGGTTCGCCATACAGCAACTCAACATAAAAACAACCAAAAACTTTCTCTTCATGAGACCGTATTTTTACTATTTATTATGCTTAATTTTAAAAACGGTCGCAAAATTATTAATCTGATACAACGCAAACAAATGAATAGTGCTTATTTTTCTTAAAAAAAGAAAACGACCTATATACAGCCTCTCCAGATGCTCCTGATTCGCCGTATGGCAATTAGAATCAGAGAACGGGATGAAGAATCAAATACTCTTCTATCTGTGCAAAAGGAGCATCCTTCAGCAGTACATTCTTTTCTGCATCAAGCAGATAAAGCGTAGGGATGGCTCGCAGGTCATACAATTGTCCGGCATTGATGAGCTGTCCGGAATCATAGCCGTTTATCCATTCCTTCGGAAAGTCCGAAAGGTGTTCGTTCCATTCTGAAAGATTTTCGTCTGTATACATGGCAAGGAGGGTGAGCTCATGGTCGGCAAGCATGCGGCTCACCAGTGCGGAGCTTTTCAATTCGGAAATGACGGCTTCGCAAGCATGGCAACCGGGATTGTTGATAAACAAGAGGGTATAGTCCGACCGGAGTGCATGTAGAGTACCCTGCTTGCCGGATTTCAGAGTGTAGACAAAATCGATGGCGCGACTGCCTTTCCGGTTTTTCTGCGCCAGCTCGTAACGGGCTTCGGGAACGAGCTTCTCCGTATCGGTCAGTACCGGGGCACGCAATATGGTTTCGAGCATAGCGATATAAAACTCTTCATTGCGGATGGGCGAGTTTGGATCGTACCAATATTTATCGGCCAACCCCATGAAATGTTTGAGGACAACCTTATTGACGAGAAATTTATGAAAAGTTTCCTTGATACGAGCTTCCGAATAGTCCTCGGGGCAGGGAAGAAGCAAATAACAGAAGTTAACCCAAGCTTGCTCTATTCCTTTTTTCTCACAAGGAAAAACTGTTGTCTGGGCGGCAATCGGAAAGTGGTCCCAATAATGTCGAATCAGATAATCTTCTCTTTGGGCAACAGAGGTAAGGGTAGCAGGAATGGCCGGCAGTTCGAAACTCTGTGTACTGTCTTGCCCAGCCACCGGTTCTTTAGCGGTTTCAGCAGACTTGGGACGTACACATGCACAAGCAACCAGCCCTATTAAAAGAGCATAAGACAGTTGTTTTTTCATCTTTCACAATCGGATAATTTCGAGATAAATAACAGGTGCAAAAATACTAATTATTTGCTCACACTCTTCGTTTCGGATGCCCAAAGTGAGAATTTCACATCTATCAAAACGTTCCAAGAAGCTTGAATTATGTGCAACTTATATTATCTTTACGCCCTGAAATACAACTAGCAAACCTCATCGTTCATGGAAAACCGTGTCAAAGAGATAGATTATCTGAAATGTATCTTCATCATCCTGATGATTATTTTTCACCTTGTATATATAGGCGACAAGTATCCGTATGCGAAACAAATCGTCTATACGTTCCACATGTCTGCTTTCCTGATTATTTCGGGCTATCTGGCCAACAACCGGAAGGATGCCCGAAATTTTCTCCGCAAGTTCCTATGGATTTTCATTCCGTATGTTTGTATGGAGGCAGCCTACACAGTGATGTCGCATTTCCTACCCGTACGCGAAAGCGTGGCTGAAATCACTCCCGCCGTACTGATTGACAAGGTATTCCTTCATCCGATGGGTCCTTACTGGTATCTGCATACGCTAATTCTGTGCAGCCTCATCTATTACATCACGTTCCGCTATGTACGGTTGTCGGTTGTCTCCCGACTGGTTGTGGCTGGTGTCTGCCTGTTTGCCCTTTCCTATTGCGGAGGATTGATGAACTTCTCCAATGCCCTCTATTTCCTTATCGGCATAATAGTGAGCCAAAGCGGGCTTCGTTTTACACAGGTCTTTCGCGGCACACCTCTTGCCATTGTCCCATTCGTCATACTATGCTGTTTTCCCGCCAATCTGGATAGAGGTACTCTGGCAGGAGTCGCCATCACCTGGCTTTCCATCAGCCTGTTGTTGGCAATCTACAATTATCTGTCTGCACAAGTCCGGTGGCTCACCTTTTTTATAGGGCGTAATACGCTGGTCATACTCCTTTTATCGCCCATTTTCACCATTCTGTCCAAGGCGTTTCTACCCATATTCGCCTTCGACCCTACAGGAATGCTGTTCCTTGTCACTGCTACCTTCTTTACCCTTAACGGCTGCATAGCTATGGCGTGGACTATGGACAAACTACACGTTTCCAGATTCTTCTTCGGAAAGAAGACTATATTGTGTTGAAGCGGTTCACATCTCCGCCCACAAAGGGAAGTTTCACTATAAACTCCTTTTCGTCCTTAAGAATCTCCACTCGCGTGCCGTATGGGGCATACTGCCGTTGCAGATTCTTGATACCATGCAGAACCCAAAACCTATGTAAAATAAAAGATTTCATTTTCGATATTATTTTTAGTAGATGACAAAAATTAAATATATGCTGTTAAACATTTAATTTTCAAGTGATTAAATCTGCAAAAGTCCCTGAAATTTAGTAATTTAAAGGAAAAGTTTGGCGACTTTTCTCCATGAAAACTACTAATTCCAAGGACTCAGTCAAAGTTAACCAAATCCTCCCGATTA
>NZ_JABXJH010000119.1:0-3009 GCF_013373675.1 Bacteroides sp. L10-4 | reverse complement strand
TGACAAAACGCACTTGAAAGACCTCTTCGACAAAACTAAATTTCAATATGACAAAGACCGTTTCGGACCAAATGGGCCAAATTTATTTAATGTTTAACTAGTCCCTATTTTTTATGGGACACTAATGATATTATTTACTGTACTTGCCTATTTTCATTAAATATTCTACCTCCAATATTGAGGCTTGACTTTCATAACGGTATGAACTCTCGCAGTTCCCAAATCAAATCCAAATCATGTAAGAATTGGTTCGAGAAAAGAACGCTTAGGGGTACGAAGATAAAAGCTAAGTAATTAATAATTCAATACTTAGCTTTTTCTTTTTATCGGAGATGTTCCCAAATTGTTCCCAATCATCCTTATGTATTCCACCAAAGATGGGGCATTTACTTCATGCCATCTATTACTTTTAGTATAGAATCGGGCTTTTCTACCATTCGCAATACAGAATCCGAATCAAATCCCATATATTCTATATAGGTTCGTATTAACTCATAATGCTCTTTAGCATATTTTGTATCTATCGCACGTGTAGCGTTGAAGCAGATAGGTTCATGATGTGCTATTCGGTTACGAAATTCACGGATGGCAGTCAGTTGGTTGTAGATGTCTGTTTGCTTTAAACCATGCGCTTTGTTGGGGAATATTTGAAGAAGTGTTTTTCCTCCTATGCGGTAATTGCGTCTTGTAAACAGATAAGTCCAGAAACCAAATGTAAAGGAAGCTACCATCTTATCGTTGTTGTACACTCCCATATTTGTATAAGTGCGTTGTATGCGTACTATTTCGGAAGCTTCCTGTTCAAGTAATCCATTGGGTCTTGCTTGGTTGATTATCCAATTATCATCATTGAAATATTGTTTGTAGTGAGCGTTTATGGCATTGCGTAGCATTATCTCAAACATACTGATAACCCCATAAAAACGTTGGCTCAACTTGATGTTGTATTGGTATAGACGCAAGGTCTTGGCTTTTTCATTGCCGCTTGCTTGTGCGTATTTATTTAATCTTGCAGGGGATAGTACCTGCAAACATTCGTCATATTTCATTTGGTATAAGTTTAAAAACAAGACTTCTCTTGCAAATATAGAAAATAATGCCTATATTTGCAAGCGTAAGACCCTGTTGTCCCTGCTGAACAAGCAAACTTCAGGGTTATTGTTTTTTTATGCACTTATGGCAACGGCAGAACAGCTCCGTTGTTTATGGGCTAAATCCAATTTGCTATCCTTTTCTCCACCAATATATTCAAAGAGGATAGGGAAGAATAATTCTTTCTTGGCGTAAATGCCAAAGTGAAGGAGCCAATCAGCCTTTCTTAGACTTTATGGCAGGGCAGTTGAAGAAATCCTTTCTTTGGAGATTGAAAGGTTCAGTTCTTCTCAGAAGAAAGGGCTCAGTTTTATGTTTTAGAGGCGTGAGAACTTAACTCTCGGCAACAGACATTGAAAGCCAATGACTTATAAAAAATGCCCAATCTTACACCCAAGAATGTAAAGTTGGGTGTTTGTTTATTGAGAGGCAAAAAAAATAGGATACTATATTTGACTATAATATCCTATATTCATTCAATAAATATTTATCGTGGCTAATATTATTCTCCACATATAAACATGTTCTGATAGTTTATCACAAGCCGCTTGAATGACAGTACGAAGTCTGCACCTAAAGAACCGGAAAACAACTGGCTGCTGGATTCCGTATTTTTTATGACTTCCGTGTCATGCAATGTTACAGTGGAACCAGCCACTTCGAAATGGAATTCGGGCAATACCACAACTTTTGTCTGTGATATTCCGCCAAAACCTCCACGGGAAGTAATCTTTTCTGCGAGTCCGTCTATGGCATCGGGGAATGTTTTTGTGAACTTGTTTCCCAAATCAGATTTTACATTTCCGGTATCAAAAATCAAATCGAAAGGTTGTCCATTATAACTGATTCTCACTTGGGGAGTGTTTGACGACAGATACATATTCGATTCTCCGTCTGACGGTTTGTGCGGAAAGACAAACTGTCCAGCTTCATTGTCTATGATTATTTCTTTTGCATCTCTGATAAAATGGTAGCCAAGTACTCCGTCAAATGCAAATACCGAGTCCACTTCATTGTCAGGAGGTGCGACCATAAAAACAGGGTTATGATATACCAGTTCTCCTATTTTTATAGAATCTGCCGTAGCAAGCTTTACAAAACCAATCTCCATTCCTGATACGGGAATCGAATCTGCTACAATCTTCAAATTTGTTTCTTTCGCATACTTTTCTGAAACGAAATTACCAAACGAACAACCCGTATCAAAAATATAGTTCTTCGTTATTCCGTTTACTTCCACTGGTATATAAATATGTTTCCCTCTTCCTACTGTTTCCGCACTCATCGGTACCGTAACATCTCGATTGGGGCGTTCAAGATAAGGCTTTTGTAGATTGGCAAGTGCTTTGCCTACTTTTTCTATAAAAACAAAACTATAAAGAGCTTCAAACGGTGCAGATTGTTTAAGTGCGTTAATCAAATCTTCTCCAATTTTTCCGGCTTGTTCGTACATACCCAAATTCAAAAGATTCATACCTTGTAAAGCTGCCATTCCTATTGAAGTTTCAGCTCCCATTTCATTTTGATGATGTAATAATAGGCTATCAAGGGCAATAGCAGCATTTTCCAATTTGTTGAATCCGATACCCAACTGCGCATCCGCTACGAAATTAAGCATTTTTACGCTTACTGAGTCTTTCAAATTCGGGTATTCTTTTCTTAATTGGAATAAATCGCCGCTGTTCAGGATTTCTCCCATTTTTACATCTGCTTGTGTTTGTGAATAAACAGAATTATACCCAAACAAGAAGGTAATGAGAATGACTGCAAGTCTATTTATAATTTTCATACTAAGAGCCTGTTTAAAAATGCCTGAAATCTTTTTCTAAAGAGGTTTCCGTATCCGCCAGATTATTTCTTTCTTTGAAGCGACCAAACTTAAAAAAAGATGTATCAGACAGATTTAACGGAAACCGA
>NZ_JABXJH010000118.1:0-3144 GCF_013373675.1 Bacteroides sp. L10-4 | reverse complement strand
AGATACAAAGATAGCGATTTTATCTGACATTCACAAATAGAATCACTGTTATTTTGATGATAATCAGAGGATTATTCTAAAATTGTTGCTGACCAACCTGATTGTATTCGATTCGCTGAATAGTTACGTTAAAAGCCTGAAATGTTAAAATTCGAGCGGTTTTGTGTTTTCAGCCGCTTTTTTTATGTGTTAAAAACAAACCAATCGGTTTGTTTTTCGGATTATTTCGCTAATTTTGGGGTCATGGAATCTATAGCCGGGAAATTATGGATAAGATACTAAAACAACGTGGCAGCATCGTCCTGCATAAAGACAGGTACAACGGTGAGGAGTGCATCCGGGTGGACTACGCGGACAGCCAAGCCATAACCCTGCTACTGGCACAGGACACCGACGTGGCTGCGGTCGTGGACGGCTCCGGCTACATTCCAGCCACCGTTTTCCGCCTTCCCGCCTTCTATGACCGCTATTCTCCGCACGCCTATATTGACTACAGCCGTGTATATGTACGCCATCCCAAGCCAAAACGGGAATATGTGCTGCCGAAAGGCTATCTTGAACTGCTGGAACAGAAGCGTTACAGCCCTTCGACCGTCAAGACCTACAAGGCTTATTTCAGCGACTTCATGGAATATCACAAGGGGCGTAACATCGACCGTCTGAAAGTGCCGGACATCAACAAGTACATACTCTATCTTGTGAACGAGAAGAAAATCTCGGTGTCGCAACAGAATATGCGCATCAACGCCATCAAGTTCTACTACGAGCAGGTAAAAGGCGGCAAACGGCAATACTACGGCGGCATCACCCGTGCCAAAGAGTACAAGAGCCTGCCCGAAGTGTTGAGCCGCAACGAGGTGCGGCGCATTCTTTCATGCCTTGCAAACCGCAAGCATCGCTGTATGATTTCGTTGATTTATTCCGCAGGATTGAGAAGGAGCGAGTTGCTTAACCTCACTCCGCAGGATATTATGAGCGAACGTATGCTGATTCGCATTATGGGCAAGGGCAAAAAATGCCGCTACTCGCTGCTGTCGGAGAAGGTATTGTGCGAACTTCGGGAATATTTCAAGGAATATCGCCCGCAAAAATGGCTGTTCGAGGGCGAAACACCCGGAGAGCAATATTCGGCAAGTGCATTGGTGAAAGTGTTGAAGGAAGCCGCCGATCGAGCCGGCATCAAGCACCGGGTACACGTACACATGCTCCGCCACTCCTTTGCCACTCACCTGCTGGAGCAGGGAACGGACCTGAGAACCATACAGGAGTTGTTGGGACACAACGACATCAAGACTACGAGCATCTACCTTCATGTTACAAGTGCCCACAAGTCGAGCATACCGAATCCGCTTGATTCATTGGATAACACATAATGTGCAACTGTTAAATTGCAGAACCGGAAATGAAAAATAAAGGCAACATAACAAGACCGCCAGTCAGTAGTATGCAAATCTACTGTATATTGATATCCGCATTGTTGTCGGTAGTTCGGGTGTGCGCTTCGACTACAGCAGACTCCGTGTATTTCCACATAAAGGCTGACACGATGCGGGAGATCCGTGCGGGACAAGTGGTGGAACTGACGTATGCGCTGGTCAATGCACAATTCGATTCGGTTTCTCCTCCGGTGTTCAACAGCAGCATTGAAGTGATAGAAGGTCCGAAGTCACATGAAGGCAGCAGCTACGCCATTATAAACGGAGTGGGAAGAAAGAGCCGTGAAAGCGGATTCAGTTATATTGTGCAGTTCAGACAGAGCGGAGAGGTCGAACTCCCTTCCGCATCCGTAAAGGCAGGCAACCGGACATATACCACCCCGGAATGCCGTGTAACCGTACATCCTGCCGTAGTGGATATGAACAAACTGAAATGCAGTTTGAAGGTGGGACGTATGGCCGGCGGTTACGCAAAATATTGTGCCACGCTGACCTGCAATGCCTGTCCCGACCAGAACCCGCCACTGCTGTCCATCAACGGGAAAATATTCCGACCTACCCGCAAGTCCTTTTCAATTTCCAACGGCAAGGAAGAATACGTTCACGAGTATTTCTTTAACGATGACAGTTATGAGGTGTCCTGCGAGGAGCTTACCTTTGGTGGCAAACCATATTCCGTCAAACCGAAAAAAGGCAAATTATCCGGTGCGGACTTCCTTATTGCCATCGTGGTTGCAGGCGCATTGTTCGAGTTGGCATGGTGGCTTGCTTGCAGACGTCGCTACCGAGAGGATAAGGATGCCCTTCTTGCCGAATTCGTGTTGGGAAAGAAGGCTCTGCCTCTGACTGTAAGCTGGGCGTATACCCATTATGGCGTATCGCACACGCTATTGCTTTTTTCCGTGCTGTTTCTTGCCACAACGGGAGTTGCGATCTATACAGACAGTCTGTTCATGTCTGTCTTTTTCTGGCTCGGCATTGCGTTTGTGCCGCTTGCTTATCTGTCATATCGCCACCAGCGGCGCAAGCTGGATTTCCAAAGCATACCGACCACGCTGGACGAGCAGGCGATTTACGACAGGATATATAATCTGGCGGCAACTTATGATTGGGATGTCGATCATTACGGTGAGGACTGCATCGTGGCGCATACCAATCCCGCCATCTGGCATCTGACATGGGGAGAGCAGATTTTCATCGTGTTCGACAAAGGGCAGGTATGGGTCAACAGTGTGAATGACCTGAACAAGCGTACTTCGCCATTCTCGTTCGGTTATGCCAAACGGAATGTTCGAAGAATAAGGGACACACTGACACAGAGTGCAGCTATTAGAGATTAGGAAACACACCTGCCGGGTGTCGTTTACCAAAACAAACAACACCAACAGGTGATCTTATAATTACATTACCAATAACAGTGCGATAAGGTAAGCCAAAGATTTTATCATCATCAAAATTAAATACAATGGAGAAAAGTAGAGATTTTCAGTTATTTATGACTCAAAATGATGAGCAGCAATTTTGTGAGGAATTACGAGGGTACAATCCTAATATATTCTTTTTAGATATTTCTCCTTCTTTGGAAGCTGACATTAGCAAAAGACTATATACGTCTGTTGTAAATTCATCAAGTTCTTTCTTCTCTATCGTAAATTTTGATTTGATGACAATGGAAGAATTAAAAACGAGATACAAAAAATATGGCGAA
>NZ_JABXJH010000117.1:0-3264 GCF_013373675.1 Bacteroides sp. L10-4 | reverse complement strand
TCCGACCACAGGATTATGTCACTACCGAATCGCTGTTTTATGCCACCAACAGGGCTTTGGCGGCGATAGGAACACGACTGAATATTAACTTTAGCCATTATGCTGCTTAATTTTGATTAGTTACTTATCGTTGCATAATTTATATACGAGTAAGTGATATCTTTGCTATCTGTTTGTCTTTTCTAATGACAATGAAATAAGCCCCAACTATAATGTCATATTGATTCTTCTTTATAAATAGGTTGGCAATGTATTTTCCTTTCTTTTTGAGGAAAACATTGTCATTTTTAGCTGATTTGTGGAATGAGATATTCTTTTTGTTGGCATATGATACATATATGATATTACCTTCATTGGATAATGATATTTCTTTATTATTATTATGGCTGCGAAATATGTGATTGATAATGTGAGTGTATAATTTGTTGGAACATCGATATTTATCGATTCTGAAATTTTCTCCACATAGTTTTGCAGAAAAGAATAATGAAAACAGAATGTATATGATAATTCTCATTTGTTTTTTCTGCAAAGATAGGGCGGCAGATGTTTGCATATCATTTTGGAATGATAGTATAATTCACGAATGTGTTGAAGAAAAATCACGCTTTTCTTGATTAAGCCGGGACTTAATTGACCTGTTTCCGGTCTAATTCGGTGAGGTAGTGTTGAAAGAAATTGTGTTGCAGCACGATGGAAAGGGCGGTGTCGATACTGGTACGCTTGAAGATGGAATACACATTTGTCCGTTCGCAGCAGAGTTTTTTGGCGAACCAGCTCACAGAGCGTTCTTGGCGGTGAAGCTCTTCCTCTATCAGTTTTCCAATGTGTATCATACAGAAATAAAAAAGGCGGAACCATTCGTGACTTATTTCAATCTGAGGCACCGCCAAGCACCTTGTTCACAAATAAGCACGAACAGTTCACGCCCAAACAGGACGTGAACCTTCATCTACTTATTCTCGTGAACTTCAAATTGGCGGTTTTCAGATTGAGAGAATAAGAGCTAAAAGCTCAAATATCTTTTAATAAGTAATGGAATGGAAACGCTTTTCCAAAAGTTTTTGTTTTTAATAAAAAATAGGAGAGTACTTAAAAAAGTACTCTCCATATAAATAATTTCAATATTATTTGCTCAAAGCAGTAGCAACGTCAACGTCGCAAGCCACTGTACAACCTACCATCGGGTTGTTACCGATTCCCAGGAATCCCATCATTTCTACGTGAGCGGGAACTGAGGATGAACCAGCGAACTGAGCGTCTGAGTGCATACGACCCATAGTGTCGGTCATACCGTATGAAGCAGCGACACAGCATCCCTGTAAGTCTTTGCAAGCTGTTATTAATCAATGCTATAATAGCAATGGGTAAACTCCTTGTTAGTAAATAAAAGAACGAATTATCAAAAAGGGCTGCATCATGGGCAAATGCCTATGCGTTACCCTTTAGATGAGAGTACTCCTAATAGAGTTAAGACCGTAATCTAATCTGCGTGTCAATGAAGTATAAATCTCCGTCTATGCCATAAAGTACATTATTGGGAACTGCATCAAACACTTCATAATCCGAATTACGATATTCGTCGTAATAGTCCATTTCAAAGCCAAGTGCTTGCATATAGGTGGCGATTTCATCTTCCGTAGCTTCCCGTTCAGCTAATATATAAGGCTGTACGAGAACTGCGCAAAATTCTTGCTGACTATTATAAGCGAAGCCTATCATCTGATAAGGAACATTACTAAAGAACTTGTTGTGTGCAGCAATGCGGATGAAGAAGTTCTCTAAATCATCCCCTGCGTATTCAAAGTTGTTCAGCTTGACAACAATGTCGTCTTTATCTCCTGTATAGACTTCATTCTCTCCGCCTTTATTAAGGAACTCCACATTTAAACTAGGAAGTGAAATCCATAAGCCGTTGGCATTGGAAAACTTTATGAGTTCTTCTGTTTGCCCTCTCTTATAGCCCTCTGTTGGTTCAGTTTCTCCTGCTGCTTCCTTTTGGCTTCTAACGATATGGGCTGCTTGCTCCAAGAGGTTATTGATTGGCGAGTACGTTCTATCCATTCTTTGTGAAATTCGTTGATGTATTCCATAATTTGTTTGATTATGAGTTTAAGACAAAGGTAATCATTCCTCTTTTAATTACCAATGCTTTTACTGCAACATTTTAGTGAATGGGGTATAGATGGAAGTATCTCTTGAAATTGTAGTAGTTTTAATAAAAAGAAAAGCAGCATAAGAGTTTCCTCAAATGCTGTTTCCTTTTCAGAATATCGTTTTTTATTATAATTGGATAAATTCTACATCATCAACTTGTAGTTCTTGCTTACCAAATGTATAATAGCCAAATCCTGTATAATCTAATGGCATATAACGTACTTTCAGTATTTGTACTCCATCAACAATGAATGTAAGGACTTGACCGTCACTTATAAGTTCCCATTCTTGGTCAACTTTCTTTCTGTCTTTCCATTTTACGCCTTGTTGGATAGCACCTACTACCATTCCATCTACTCGGCGTTCAAACCGTACCATTTCGTTGTTGAAGTTAAAGCAATAAAAGTTTCCGCCATCTCTATAGTTAAAGACTAATCCAGTAGTACGGTCATTTGCCAGTTTTTGAATATTGACATGGGTTCTTATCTTGAATGGTTTCTGTACGTCAAGTGGTGCGTAGCAATGGGTTTCAAAGAAAGTGTTTTCGCCAACTTTAGTAGCCACGCCACTTAATGCCGTAAGGGCTACTCCCAGTCCTTTATTCTCACCTTTTGAGATAATAGTCATCTTGCCATTATCTATAATAGCTGTTCCACTATTACTTTCGTAAGCACATTCTGTCCATTCAAGGGAGTTTGCATCAAATGTTTCTTTAAAACTTTGGGCGTTTATTTGGCTAAGTGCCATAAATGCCATTCCGATTGTAAATGCTAATTTTCTCATGATTTTTTATATTTAATACTTCGTTAAAATTACAGTTAATCCGTTGAAAACAAATGAGTTAGTAAATAATATTTAGTATAAAAAATAGGCCAAGTGGCTGATTTTCATTATCTTTAATGGTATCCTACCACACATTAAAGCAATGAACAAAACAGCACTTGACCAATATGAGGAAATCGTAACCGATGCTTTGAAATGTTGTTCAGCGAAGTTACGCAAAAGTTTTAAAACTGCATTCATTCAACTCATGATTTTGTATATGGTACTACCAAGAAAGATTAATTTCACCCAAATGGGACGTTACTCAGACAGCTCGGAACAACG
>NZ_JABXJH010000116.1:0-3400 GCF_013373675.1 Bacteroides sp. L10-4 | reverse complement strand
TCAGACCGCAGGATTATGCAAGTAGCGACAACCTCTTTTACACCGTCAATAGGGCATTGGCGGCTGTCGGGGATACCTTGGGTATTAAACTTAAACATAATGCTGCTTAATTTTGATTAGTTACTTAAAGATAAATTATTTTGTAAAGTTACTCATAAATAAAGCACCCAGCAAATCTTGCCGGGTGTTTATTAACATATTCATTCAAAAACAGTTTATTCGTTCTCGTTCCTGTCATTATTGAACGATAGCGAAAGTTGCCGCACCTGTCCAAAGCTATCAATCACATAAATGTCTATCGTCTGCTGGTCTGTCGATGCCGAGGTGTAGTAGAGCCTGAACGTTTCTTTCTCCAGCGGGTATAGGTCATTGGGCAGGAACACCGTGCCGTTATCCATTTCCAGCTTCCCTTTGCCGTCCGGCTGGAAATATCGTATCTGATAGGTAGTCGGCTGGTAATAGCCGCCACGCACCAGTCGGCAGCGTATTTCGGCGGTTTCCCCGACTTTCAGCCTTTTGGGTACTGGCAGCGTCTCGATGCTGAACGGGTATGCCTGCTGAATATCCAAGTTGTCATTACAGGCGGTGACAAGCACAAGGGCGGCCACGATGCAGCAGCCCATGATGATTTTATACATTACATTCTTCATATACATTATTATATAGCGGTCAGTTGATAATGAATTTCAGTCCCAAAGATACCTGCGTGTGGAACTTGCCTATGTCCGAGCCGAACAACGCCCGTTCCCTTGCGTTCAGTAGCAGAGCCACCCGGTCGGTCAGGTAGGTTTCCAGTTCCAGCGTCAGCGCACCGCCGTAAATGAAGCAGTCCTTATCCAGCAAGGTAGAGCCGTCCGGCAAGAGCTTTTCGCTTCGGTTGCTTGTTTCATACCCGGCGAGTGCCGACAAGCCCAATGAAAGGAAAAAGGTCTTTCGCCTGTCCGATAGGAATTTCAGGTAGTAGCCGCCCTCTGCGGTGAACTGTTCTACGGATATCTGCATATCCTTGTAGTCATACTTCTTGTGCAAGTATTCCCCGCCAATCACCCAGCGGTTGGCGTTCTTGGTGTAAACGCTGTACGCCGCCCCGATATGGTAGGCGAAATCCGTGTTGTCGTTCCAATGCACCCCGTCCGCCATGCCCGCCGTGACCTGCAAGCCTTTCATGCCCGGCAGGTATCTTTGTGCGTGTGCCTGGTTGAAATGCAGGCACAGCACAAAGAGTATTCCGATAAATAGAAACCGTTTCATCCCTATTTGATTTTGAGTTCGTTAATCACTTCTGCGTTCACGATGTCGGCGTTTTCCACCCGGATAACCTGATGCCGCCCGCCGTTCTTCTCGTAAAGTTCCACGACCAGCAGCTTATCGTCAGGAATGGTGAACTTCGGCAGGGCGTACACCGTGCGCACGGTCGATTTCCCGGCAATCTCTATCACCTCGTTGTAACTTCTGACTGCATCCAGTACCGTTTCCTGAATAGCCGTGCGCTTAGGTACTTTCTTATCGACTATCTTAAACTTGATGAAGTCCGTATCGAAAGGCACGTTGGAACTGTTCTTCGTCTGCGTATGTACGTAGAGCATCCCGTTATAAGTATAAATGCCCTTGATTAAGAACTGTATGCCGAAACGCTTGCTACCCAAGTGGCGCACTTTCCGGTCATTGTTCTTGTAGATGCTCCGCATTATCAGTTTCACCAGCAGCGGGCTTTCATTACCTAATTCCCGGAAATAGATGTTCATACGGGTATACGAGAAATCGGACGTATCTTCATTTTCCAAAAAGTCTTTCATTTCGATGTTGAGCATTTCCGGCTCACGGGCGTACTTGGCGTTGAACGAGAAGAAACTCCCGTCCTCGCAGATAACGGAGAAGTTCGTTTCGCCCGGAAAGCCCTCTGTCGTGGCTTTCACCCGGATAACGTTCTCCGCACCGTCCGCCTTGCCCGCTATGATGTGGTT
The DNA here is from genome assembly GCF_013373675.1 of Bacteroides sp. L10-4. Taxonomy (NCBI): domain Bacteria; kingdom Pseudomonadati; phylum Bacteroidota; class Bacteroidia; order Bacteroidales; family Bacteroidaceae; genus Bacteroides; species Bacteroides sp. L10-4. The sequence goes on along the minus strand of NZ_JABXJH010000116.1, from coordinate 1,436 downwards.
GCTTCCCAAATCGACATAGCGGACGGCAGCGGGGAAGATGATGTGTACCGTCTTGGCAAAGGTCACTTCCACGCCGTAGGGCGTTACCATTTGGCGGTACGGGAGTTTCCGGGTAATACCCCGGTACAAGTCGTTGCCAGCCGCATACTTCAAGGTGTCGGTTTCCTGTGCGTTTGCCGCACACACGCCCAGCAAAAGGGCGAACATTACAAAAATCTGTTTCATTGTTGATTGAAATTTTTACATAAATCTTGCTGCATTCGGCATAGCCCAAACAAGTTTGGCTCTGCTCTCATTGGCAAAGATTTTGTGGTTGATAAAATGGTTATTGTTGTTTGGCGTAAAGCATGACTTTATAGCCGGCTTTCAGCTTCACTTTCACGGTTCGGAACTTCTTGGCGAGGTAGCCGGACGTTCCTTGCAGCAAGCCCCTTGTCACGTCCATAGCCACCTGCTGCCCGGCACTCCGTGCAAAGGAAATGCTTGTACCCAACCCGCTGCCGATATTCGCCATTGCTTCGTTGAACGCTTCCTGCTCCATAGAGGACGGGACGGAAAGCCCCTTTTGCCCGTCCGTGTCGAACACTGCGAGTTCCACCGGGATGATGTTGCCAGCGTACTCAATCGAGGACACCAGTATGTCAAGCCGTTCGCCCTGCACCTTTGCCGTCCCCGCCACAAGGGTATTCTTCGGCACGACTATGTTTCCCGCCTGCATGGGTTCGAGCAGCCGTAGTTTCACCGCCTGCCCGTCCGTCAGGGTTTGGTCTTGGTGTATGCAGGCGGCTACCGTGTTCTTTCCCATAGCGTAGCCTGTTCCTACCGCCGTGTTGAAGCCGTAGTTTCGTGGCTGGCTGTAAGCCCGGATGAAGTCGGCATTGCTCATGGGCTGCTGCAACCCCGATACGGTCGTTTCCTGGATTGCCTGCACGGGGATAGCCGGAGTGCCGATACCGCCGCCGTTCTGCCCGGTTGTCGGTATTTGGGCAATCTGCCCCCTTTCTCTGTTCTGCCCGCCGTCATTCATGTATTTTGCCGCCAGTTCGTAGGATTTTTCCAAGAGTGCCATTTGGTCGTCAGCCGTAGGCGTGGCGTTCTGCTGTTGTTGCAGTCTGTCGGTCAGTTCCGCCACCTGCCGCTTCAAGTCCTCTTTTTCCTCGTCCACCGCCGGGGTTTCGTAGAACGTGCTTAACTGGCGGTTGATGTCCCGGTAAGCGTTTGCCGAATAAGAAGCACCGCTGCCCCTTTGGGATTTCGGTTCTTCTTCCGGCATCAGGTCGATTTCCGCCTGCGGTTCTTCCGTTTCATCGTCCCCCGTGAAACCGAAGTCCTGCAAGGATTGTATCTTGTCCTGCTGTTTGCGGTTCAGTATCGCCTGCTCGTATGCCTTTTGTTTGTCGGCTATAATCCCGTCCTCTGCGGGCAGGGGTATGTCG
>NZ_JABXJH010000115.1:0-3783 GCF_013373675.1 Bacteroides sp. L10-4 | reverse complement strand
TGTTTATCAGTAAGGTTAGTTGAGTATTGTTCCATAACTCTAATTGATTGACACTCATAAAGCTACAAATAAACCTCCAATTAACCTACTGATTTACAATATATTATTCATTGCAATAACGTTTATCTTCAATAAATTTTAAACAGCTTCTTATATCCGCCTCCAATAAGTGCATGGCTTTGGAATGCCGGAAAGAATGGCATCCCAAATTTTCAGGGATTAAATCAGGGGACTTTTTTCGAGCTATCTCTGCATATTTCTTTACAATATTCAGGACGGCAACACGGGAAAGTTTCTCTCCGTGGAAATTACAAAAAATAGGAACACAATGCCTGTCCTCTTTCATCAATCCCTCATCATACATATATTTTTTGAGATTGGATGCTTGTTGTTTTGATAAAGGTACAATCCGTGCCTTATTACCCTTTCCGTATAATTTGACAGTCGCCGTATCATTAAATTCTATATTAGGTGGCGTAAGGTCAATTAGTTCCTGAACTCTTGCCCCACTGTCATAGAGTAGTGAAAGAAGAACGAAATCCCGACGACCATATCGTGTTTTCAAATCAGGTTGACTTAAAATCAACTTTATACCATCTATCGTAAGATAAGCCATTTCAGGAGCAGCAGTTTTCTTTTTCCTTATTGACATTATTTCATGATAACGGAACATTCCTTTTACATCTCGATATTGCAGGTAACTATAAAAAGACCGAATGGCTGCAAGACGTGCATTTCGCGTGGAAACAGAGCAATGCCTGTCTTCTTCAAGCCATTGCAAGAAATTTATAATCCGTTCTTTGGTTATATCCGCAAGGGTAACACGCTGTGGATTTATAAATTCTTGCTCTTTCAGGAACTCAATCAACAGGGAGAATGTGTAACTGTAAGTCAATATCGTATTTTGGGAAACGCCACATTCTATTGGCAGATATGTGCCAAAAAAATCGGTCAGATATTTAGAAAAATCAGTAGGTTTCATAATTATTCTTCTGTTTCAATATTAATATCAGGGAATACACAACGATAGGTATCATCAACTTTTGCAATTAATTGAGGATACATTTGCTGCGTCATCCGTACATACTGGTTTGTTGAGTATAAAGATTTATGTCTGACATAAGTCATAAGGAGTGGCAATGAGTTGTATAGGTCTTTTCCTGATTCTGACATTTTAACAAGAGATTCCACGCAAAAAGTATGGCGCAAGTCATGAAGTCTGGGCGTTTTGCCTTTTGCCCCTGCAAATATTCCTGCCCGTTGCAACACCGCCTTGAACAATCTGTTTATAGATGTTCCTCTGCATCGCTTTCCGTCAGCAGAAGAAAAGAAGGGCGCATCCGGTTCAACAGACATATTACAGTGTTCTTTATAAACAACATAGTCCTTACAAATTGCAGTCAAAGACAAAGACATTGGCACGATTCGGTCTTGTCCGTTCTTACACTCATGCAGGGTTAGTGTACCCAAAGCGAGATTAACGTCCTTATGGCAAAGTTTTAACGCTTCTCCGATACGTATTCCCGTTCCGTATAGCATCCTGATAATTAAAGGAATTACACCTCTTATCGAATTGTAAACGCATTGTGTGCTTCCCATTTTGTCACACTCCTTAAAAATTGCAGCCATCTCTCTTTTGGTGTATATATGAGGGATGAACGAACGCTTGGTTTTACGCAATTTCGGGACATAGGAATCATATCCCAAAAGTCTAAGATAACTTGAAAAACCACGAAGGTATAACATGCGTGTTTCACGATTTCTTTCTGATTCCAACGGATTCAGGTTTTTCCAAGCGTTGAATAAATCTCTTGAAATGCCTATTTCTGTTTCGTTGCGTTCAATAGTGAGCATGTCAAAACGGTGTAGTCTCCTTTCAATATCAACCATCTTATATCCTTTTGAACGCTTATAATCAGCATATTGCTGGATTAATTCGGAATATATGCCATAGTTATTTGCTTTCTCCATATAGATTATCATAAACTGTTGTCGGAATAAAAGGTACATCCAATGCGCATTGTCGCAAAAGGTCAACAGATACACGAAGATATGCCGTTGTAACTTGGGAATTGCTGTGTCCCAATGTTTCAGATATGACAGGTAATGTCACTTCGTTACTCAATAAGCTTGTGGCAAGGCTATGGCGCAGGATATGGCTCCCATGCCGTCTTGTTGCAAAATCAACTCCGGCATTGTGCATCCATTCTGTTATGGTATTTGCTACAGCATTTTTAGCCAGTGGGTTATAGGGAGTCTTAAATGACAAGAACACATAAGGTAAATCCACCTTAGGACGGCTATGTTGTATGTAATCTATTATTGCCATGCCAACTTCTTCCGAAAGTGGCAATGTAACCCTCTTGCCCGTTTTTTGCTGTGCAAAACATAACCTGTTATTCTCCCAATCCAAATTGCAGAAACGCAGCCCTCTAATGTCAGAATTGCGCAAACCATATCGGGCTCCCAATAATATAATGGCATAATCCCTTTTCCCTCTTGATGTCGTACGGTCAATGGCATTGATAATCGCCTCTACTTCTTGGGGCGTATAAACGGACGGTATTTTGGGGCTTTTGAGAAATCTGTGTTTAAAAAGTTCCTTCCAACGTTCCGGATTGTTGTCCGGTAATAACCCACGCTCGCACATATAAAACAAAAATGCACGTACTTTCGTAATAGCTTCTTCCCGTCCACCTGTAGTCAGTTCCTTATCAAGTTTTTGTATATATAAGATTCCTTCTTGCAACCCGAATGTTGCGGCATCCAAATCGGCAGATACCCAATACTTATACAAATCATATAATCTGATTTCACTTCTACGGATAGAAGCGGACTGCCTTCCGGTAGATTGTAAATCTTTCAGGAAAAGACGAAAGGGATAACCTTTTTCCCCACCGAACTCATACGGCTTTTTGAGTGTCCGTGCTCTTACCTCATTCGATTCCAACAACTGGTTTAAAGCGTCAATATGCCGGTAACGCAGTTTTTCCCGTACTGTTAGGGTCTGGTAATCCCTATTCAAGAACCTATATTGAAGAAACTGATACCCCACGGAATTATCATATTCCGCTATTTTCTTCTGTTCCATGAAGTGCGCCAATTCATTATAAGTACGATTGTACATTTTGAAACTTCCTTGTTTGTAACCTCTTGATTGCAAGAAAGACATAACACGCTCTCTTAGTAAATCTAATTTTCCTATTCGCATAATAAATCATGATTTAAAAATGGATAAAGACAAAAGTATTATGCGAAGATGTTATGTGAATAGTTTCTTCTGGAATATTTGATATTCTTATAGTTGGTTGTTAGCAATATGTAAGATTAATGTAAACTTTACATAATTATTCCCTATACATAACGTAGCTTATGCAAAGATTTACATAAGCTATGAGAGTGTCCGGTTTGTAGCCATAGACGACCATACGGCAATCATCACGGGTGAATATAACATGGAACAGGTAAAAGTGTGGTTAGAGAAATACACGTCCATAAAGAGCCTTAAAAGCAGTTGATAGAGAACGGCGGCTGTTTGCCACCGCTACTTTCTTTCGTGAGTACCGGAAAATAAAGTAGCAAAGAAACCCATAAAAATAAATCATTTTATTTTTAATGCCTGACCTTGGGTATTTCTCACTCCACTATTGATAATAGTAACTATTCAGCGAATCGAATACAATCAGGTTGGTCAGCAACAATTTTAGAATAATCCTCTGATTATCATCAAAATAACAGTGATTCTATTTGTGAATGTCAGATAAAATCGCTATCTTTGTATCT
>NZ_JABXJH010000114.1:0-3890 GCF_013373675.1 Bacteroides sp. L10-4 | reverse complement strand
GGCATAGAGTTGAGTATTATTTTGTTTGACCACTTTAAAGATACTCATTTTCTGCGATATACAGAAAACTCTATGCCTTCTTTTATACCCTCTTATAAACTTTCATGCTGACTTGCGAAACTTAAATTAACTAATTATATTTGCAAGTACGCAAATAAGTACATACATTTGCATTATAAAAAAGGAGGATTTATGAGAACAGCCAATTACACTGATTTAAGAGCAAATCTTAAAGGTTATATTGATTCAGTAATTGATGATTACGATACTGTAATCGTCAATCGGGGTAATGGTAAAGGAGTAGTGATGATTTCCCTTGATGAATACAATTCATTGAAAGAGACTGAATATATAATGTCCTCACCTGCAACAATGGAAGCTATACGTCAAGGTGAGGAAGATATAAAGAATGGCAATTATATAGCACAGAAAGATGGAGAAAGCATAGAAGACTTTTTAAAGCGAGCATCATGTACAGAATAATATTATCTGACCAAGCACGGAAGGAATATCTATTCTTCTCACAGAGTGGCAATAAGATAATTCTGAATAAGATTACAGCTTTACTGAACGATATTGCAGAACATCCTTATACTGGAATTGGGAAGCCAGAACCACTAAAATATGAATTGACTGGTAAATGGTCAAGGAGAATCACCGCAGAACATCGTCTTGTTTACTCTGTAAACGATGATAAGATAGAAGTGCATATATTCTCCATGAAGCACCATTACTCTAAGAAGTAAACCAACTCATACATACTATTAATTGAAAGGGCATCTATTAAGTTAGGTGTCCTTTTTCTGTTTATACACTCTAACAATTAGCAACAATATGAATATAGATTATACTGTGGGTGAAGTGGAATTGTCCTACAAACCCAAATTCAAGAATATATATAAGGTAGTCAGTTCAGAGGACGCATATAAATATTTACTTCCTACATATAAGGAGGGAACTATCTGTTACAAAGAATACTTCAAAGTTCTGTTCCTAAACCAAGCCAGCCAAGTTTTAGGCTACACTCTCATATCAGAGGGAGGAATTACTGAAACTTGTGCTGATGTAAGAGTTATTCTGCAAGCCGCATTGCTCACCAATTCAGTAACTATCATTCTTGCACATAATCACCCAAGCGGTAGCATGAAACCAAGCAGGCAGGATATGGAGATTACTAAGCAGGTCAAGGATGCTGCAAGACTTATGAGAATTTCAGTAATAGACCACCTCATACTTACAGATGCAGGATATTACAGCTTTGCTGACGAGGGAGAATTATAATAAGGTAAAGGGCACTCAACTTTTAAGTTAGGTGTCCTTATCATATTCACTTTCATTATTAGTGAATGTTCATTTAGTAATCAGTGAGTTAGTAAATCCAACTCAGAATTAATATTCACTTCTATTCATTAACCTATAAAACAGAACATTATGTCACTTAAATATTCAAGCACAACGGCAGACTATCTTATATGGTCTGATGCAATGAACCTCATAAGGAAGTTAGCCAAAGACGAGAATTATAAAATCTCACTTCTTATAGCTTTGGGATGCTTCACAGGATTAAGAATATCTGATATTCTATCTCTAAGGTGGAAGCAGATATTAGATACTGACGAATTTACAGTAATTGAGCAAAAGACAGGCAAGGTAAGGACTATCAGACTGAACCCCCAATTACAGGAACATATTAAGGAGTGCTACGAGCATATAAATCCAGTTGGAATCAATGCGCCAATCCTTATAAGTCAGAAAGGCACTATCTTTACAGTTCAGAGAATCAATATCATCCTTAAAGAGGTGAAGAAGAAGTACAGGTTAAAGATTAAGAACTTTAGCTGCCATTCGCTTAGAAAGACTTTTGGTAGGCAGGTCTATAACATGAACAGTGATAATGCTGAACTTGCCTTAGTAAAGCTCATGGAACTGTTCAATCATAGTTCTGTTGCCATTACTAAAAGATACTTGGGATTAAGGCAGGAAGAGATTCTACAGACTTATGACTGTTTGAGCTTCTAATTGATTGGGACAGGATTATTAAGATACATCTTTATAGTGGTCTGAATGGTTCTGTCCCAAATAGCCGTTAATCGGAGTTCAAATATACATAAAGTTCATAATTCAAGGTAAGTGGGAATATTCCGCATAGAGTTCTTACAAATGTAAAGGTCGGTTTAGCACTTATCTAAAGAACCCGATTTTAGGCATCTCCCAACATTTTATAAACAATAAGTTCTTGCCATTCAAATAAAATTCTTAACTTTGCATCATATTCCCTCACACCTAAAACGTTAGGTCAATGTTGGAAGACATATTTAGTTAACGAAGAGCGTTTAAGATATTATCTTGCATTGGAATCTGGACAATTCTATTACCCAAGATAATAGACAAGAACGCTCACGTCGGTGTTATATATCTACTTATTCAAGTGGCCTATATAATGTTTGGCGTGGGCTATTGTTTATTATTGGGTAAGGGCAGTCCAGAGCCTCAATGCAATAATATCAGTAGTTCCCACGCTTCTTTTTTATATAACAGTCAACAGGGAACTTTGGCTATTACAATACTTTTAATACGAAACAGATAGTCCTACATTTAAATTGTCTCTGACATGATAGACAAGTGTACAATTATCACATTGCTTCCCCTACACTTTTATTTGCTGTTCACTCTTCTTATGGGGATAAGAAGTTAAATACCTATTGAAATGAGAATATTTAAATCAATTGGATTGCTCATGGTAAGCACACTCTTGATTTCATGTGCTACCAGTATTCCAATAAGTCTTTTATGCAATGAGCAACATGTAGAAATATATGTTGACGAAGAATATGTTGGACGAGGACAAGTTAACTATATTGTTCCTAAAGGAACTGATTATATCAAAGTTTCATGTAGGGAAAATGGTGTTGAAATATATAATAGAAACTATTATGTAAAAGGGAGGAAGAATCAATTGTTTGATTTGAATATCCCTAAAGACTACCGTTATTCTTCTGGGCAACAAGTTAAACCTCAAGTTAAATAATACAAGCCATGAAAAGATTTTTACTTTTAATAAATGCACTGTTGGTCTCCATGGTAATATGTCAAGCGGCAAAGAAACCTAAGGTTATCAAAATCACAGTAGAACCTAAGGAAGCTGCCATATATGTCAACAACACTTTATCTGGTTATGGATATGCGGAATTTACACGTCCAAAGAAAAAGAATGAAGTTGTAATTATACGATGTGAGTGCAACGAATATAAACCCATATTGACTAAATTCTATGGAGAAGATAAACGTAGCAGCCTATCTTTTGCCTTGCAACAAGATGGTTTTTATCGTGCTTCTGCGGCTTCTGGCGTTGTAAATAAATTCTTTACAATTGACTTGGATTCTTTATACTACCAAATTGATGGGGATAAAGTAAATGCTTCGGCAGCATGGAAACTACTCCATCAAATACTTCTAAACTACTTTGATGAAATAGCTACTACTGATATATATGGAGGATATTTACAAACTCCATGGCAATATAAGACCTTTAGCCTTTCAGAAAAGCAGATAAGAAATAGGGTTACTATTAGAGACATTTCAACCCCAAAACGTGCTGCATTTCAAATAAAAGTTTCATCAGAAGTTGCAGGAACTATGGCTGCAAGACATGGTGAATTTACAGAAGTTGACCGTATCCCTAAAGAGTTAGAACCTTTGATAGAAGAATTACAAACTCGCATAGGTAAAGTTAGTAGTCTCTAATTTAAAATCCTTTAATATAATAATAGTCCGTTAAAAATTCACCATATCGGCTAAGCGGCTTCTGCCACTATGCCAAAGAGTTCTTTGATAAGTTTAGTATTAAAAGTTCTGTTCGGTTTCAGACCGGACCTGCTAAAAATTCTTTT
>NZ_JABXJH010000113.1:0-4445 GCF_013373675.1 Bacteroides sp. L10-4 | reverse complement strand
GCGGAGGGAACGCCATGCGGCAAGGGGCTGAGCAGTCAGCCCCGACGAGCCTTCCATGCACGATAACTTGCATGAGTATGCTAATTATCGTTAACCGTATTCTGTTTTTATATTATAGTTCATATCTCTTTGATGTCGTTTGTCATTCCCCATACCTTGAAAAAGAGGATGATTTGCAGTACTCCGAATATTAGGAGTATGATGGTTAGAAAGTCAATCATCATTTTAGACGCCTCCTTTCAATGCTTCTGAGATGCTATCTGTTGCTGATTGTACGGTAGCCGACGTATTTCCATCAATGTCTTCTTTTGTATTATCGGTTCGAATGGCATTACCTATAATTCCAAATAACTGAATGTCTTCCTTGTCATCTGTGTCTTTACTATATAAAATTTGCTTCATGTTTTTGTCGAAGACGTATAGATAGTTGCCTAAATCAAAGTTACCTCCTTTTGTCTTACATCTGAATTTATGTTTTGCTTCCCAACCAATGAAAGAACGGTCTATTTGCTTGTTTCTCTCTTTTATTTTGGCGTATACTTCATCATTTTTTTTCAGCGTCTTATTAATCTTTTCTATGTAATTGTTTACTTTTCTTTTTGCTTCATTATATTTGTATGCACCTAATGAAGAATAACTATCAGACCATATCTCCATTGCACTTTTCGCACTCTCATATTCGGCTTCTTCTTTTTCGAGTTCATCAAACATTATTTTTACTTCATTTGCATACATCAAAGCTAATGTATCTGTATATATAGAAGTGAAAGCACTATCAATTTTTATTTCAATAGGTTCATAGCTTTCAAAATCATAAAGCGTTTTGAACATTTCTTGTTTGATAAGTTCTGCGGCTTTTTCTTCTCGTGATTTGCATCCTGTCATAACTAATACAACAGTCGCTAAAAATAAAATCTTCTTCATAATCTTATATATTTAGTTTGTTCTTTAATTCGTTGAAATTAATCATTAAGTAATTCCAAATGTCCGTTTTCAATCCATTTTTGCCGTCCAGTATTTTTACACAATCCGGAGAGTTTTACATTGGCGCCACTTTCAAAGGCCGTATTAACTGCGGAATAATAAGCGGCATAATTTAATTTGGATTGAATATTAACTTTTTTATTGTCATCTCCAATGGCTACTAATCTAATTTGTACATATTCTCTATTTTCGACATCAGGATTTGCATTGATGTTGTCTATTTTTCCGTAATATGACTTTTGAATATTTTCTTCTTTTTTAGGCCTATATTTATCTGCTATAAAATTAACTCTCTCCATAAACATGGGCTCTAATTTGATAGAAGATATTGGTGGCTCATTTATGAATTTGACATCTTTGCACCAGTCAACAATTATATTCATTTCTGTATTTTTTGTTTCGTCATAAATATCAACTAATGAGTCGAGGAAGTTTACACTATATATCCCTTGGTCTACATCTTCATCAACCTTGTTTTTGTCATTATTCTTTAAATCTTTTTGAATACTATTTATTGAGGATAGTAAACGCATATTAATTCTCCGATTTAACGGAATATCTTGTTCTATTGGATTAAAGATAGTGTATTGATAATCTCCAAGAGGACATAATATATTGAGAATGTAGCTTCCTATTTCTGTCTGTCCAAAAGAGTATTCTGAAATATTCTTGTTAACATCCGTTGTATAGACTTTTTTGTGGAATTTAGTAGGATTTAAGGTGTCTAAATAGGCTGTAGCTAAAACGTCTTTTATTTTTTCTATAGTATTTGTCATACTAAAGAAGGGTATTTTCCCATCTGAGGTGTAATTGTTAGCTATACGCCATTTTTGAATGTCATATGATGGATTTAATATTTTATTAATCAATGCTGCTATATTTCTGTTTTCAAAAGACGCAATGGATTGCAATGTTTCTTCCATCACTCTGTAGTAGTCAGAGAATTCTTTAACAAGTGGTATTAGTGCTACATATTCACCGTCCGGAGATACAAATTGGCGTACTCTTCCATTCATTAAAACGTCTAATTCACGCCATTTTAAGAAAGAAAGAACTTTTTCAAGCTTTTCTACTGTAATGAGGTCTATAGCTTTTTTAAGGTCTTTCATAATTCCTCCTCCTTTGATACTTTTATCATTAACTTCTTAAGGCATTCACAAGATAGAATATTTTCCTTGGGTATTACAACGGTTATACTACTTCCATTGTTTGTAGGCTGATTATTTTTGAGACTTACCCAGTAGGCGCATTTAGTTACTTTTAGAGCCGATTTTGAGTGTTTTACCCATTTTTTTCTATCTTTATCCATGTGCAAAACTACTAATATTATTGGAGTCATTCTATCGCTCATAACCAAATTATTGTAATTTTTTGCTTCGAGTATAAAGGAGTAATCTCCATTTCTTTTTTCTTTGAATTTTACGTATGAAGCTTTTAATTGAATATCAATGCTTGGGGAACGTTTTCTACAGTCTGAAGAGTTACACGGATACCCCTTACATCTGATTGTAGCATCTACACCATCATTGTCCCGTTCTACCTTTGATAGAGTATATCCATTATATGCACAAAGGGCTTGCATATAGGCAAAACTAACATCTTCCATACTTTCTTGTAGAGTGTTTGGCATAGTTTTATTAATAAAAGGTTAACATTCTGATGTGTATAGGTTGAATCTCATAGCATTATTTTGCGGATAAACACATTAGCACCCTGTACATCCCAAATACTTCATCCATTAAAACGTCAAAGGGCTTAAATTTAGGGTCTGGGTTAATTGAGTGACATGATACATAACCTTCTCTATTAGATTCATGTATTTCTTTTACTATAACTCCATTAGGAGTATCTAATACATATACTTTGCCCCAGTCTATAAATAAATCAGGATTTATTTTTTTGATGAGAATACGTGATCCTGAAGGATATTCAGGAGCCATACTATCGCCATAAACTGTTATAGCAAAATCCACGTTTTCAATTGGAGAAACAACAGCTTCGCAATTATGCAATAATACACCCGGTTCTGCAAACCCGGTTAGCGAACCTCCCATTGCTGACATTGGGAGTAAATAAGTAATATAGCCATTCTTTTTTGTTATGTCGGCACTACTTGTTTTTGGGGCTTCTTCTTTCTGGGTAAGCATATCTCCTTCCCCGGTAAGAAGCCAAGAGGTATTAAGACTAGGATAAACAGATTTAATTTTTTCGAGCGATGATGTCCTAATACTATCTCCGACTTTACTTACGAATCCTTTAGCCAATCCGGTTGCTTTCTCAAAAGCCCCTTCACTTATATTGATAGAAGCAAGAAATAATTTCAATCTTTCTCGTGTATTCATAACTCTTAATTGTTTTACTGAAATAAAATCAGTATATTTGTATCGAAATCAAGTTGCGGATGATACCAACTAAATTGTTTAACTGTTCCCGCAAGGGATTATATAGACGACTTCACTTCAAACCGCAACTTTGGAGTTGGTCGCTTTACTTATTATTATGGAAAAGAATATTCCCGAAGGTTTTTCTACAGAATTCTTAGACAGCGATGAAGGTAAGGAGTTGTATTCTCAAATACAATCATCAATGACGGATTACCACTTCGTTACTTCACGTTCACTAAAGCGATCCTATTTAATAATTCAAGGAATCCTTCTATTTTGTCGGTGTGTTTCACGCCAGATAAAAGCTTGAGAATGTCATTCTTTCCATTTTTTGTTATAGTTATAGATTTAGGATTTGCTATACATTCAAGTAATCCTTTTACTACCACATTGCAAGTCGTTATATCAGAGAATTGTGATGTATGGAATAAGCATGCAACTCCATGATATAAAAATCTGTATTCTAATCCCAATGGGTCTTTTCCTAATAATAAATAATGATATATCATCCAGTTGGTGTTTTCAGAAACAGCCATGTTTTTTTTGTACCATGAATGATGCTCCAGTTGATATTTCATCAATCTTATCTCTTGTGTTTTTTATGTCAATTATCGTATATATATTCCATCCTATCAAAATTGTAACAAGTAATGATAGAACACCAACCAATACGCCTTGATAGTCAAATCCTAACTCTGCCTTGTGAGGGCAAGAAATACATAATGCAATAATGCTTATCGCTATCGCAATTCCACTCAATACTAAAGCCCAATTTTCTTTCTTCATATTATAATAAGGTATAAACCGCACTAATAATTAAATAATGTTTATCACTGAAATATAATCAGTAAAATTGTTTATCACTGAAAATAAATCAGTATATTTGCATCATCAATCAATCACGTAGCAAAGATAAACTAAATGATTGACGATGCAAATAGTATAAACATCATTAGTGTCCAATAAAAATGGACGAGTTAAAAAATTAATCAAATAGTCCTTCAAAAAGGGGATAATCGAGTTCTTTGATATCGTTGAAATCAGTCTTATCGAACAGGTCACGTAAGTTCGTTTTGT
>NZ_JABXJH010000112.1:0-4584 GCF_013373675.1 Bacteroides sp. L10-4 | reverse complement strand
ATCCGGTTTCTGATGTATAAAGTGTGGGGGCTAAACATATCTCACGGTCTTTATGACCATGGAAACATCGGTCTTATTCCACACTCTGATGTTGAAACTTTATGCAAAAATATAACGATTAAATAATATACAATGGAACTAAAAGATTTTATAAAAAACACTGTTTTGCAGCTTGCACAATCTGTTGATGAATTAAATAATGAAATGCCTGGTAAATTGATTGTCAATCCGGCAACAGTATTAGGAGCTGGCAAAAATCCCCATGTTGAGATACAAGGATATATGCACAATGTCATGGAAATAAATTTCGACTTGACACTAATAGCTGAAAACACAGCTGGTTCTCAAGGTAAGATAGGAGTGATGGCCGCAGTTCTGAATGCAGGAGGTAGTTGCGAAGAAGGCAAAACAAATAAATCGGAGAATAAAATAAGGTTTACTTTACCGGTAGTTTTACCCGCTGTAGAGGTAAGTGCTTATTAGAACTTTCCTTTAATAAACGAATACAGTCTTTGTACTTCATAGATTACATCTCTGTCTGTGCCTTGGCAGGAACGTGAGGCATATTTAACACAGCGCTCACGCAAACGGCGGTCAAAGTAAGATTTTAGCGTTTGTAGCATTTTTCTCATAATGATTCTTTTTTTTGCAAAAATACTATAAATAATTGAATATGAAACGAGTTTTATTGCTGATGAAGAAATTCGTCATAAAGCGTTATATTCGCTTTTGTAAGGTCATCCATATAATTTATCTTCCCGAACTTTTCAAGCGATTGTAGCAAGGTTCTGTGCTGTTTACGGGTGCTATCTTCGAGGTCTGTTCTATCCTCTATCCTTGTACGTACAAATTCAATGAACGAATCAGAACGGGTTGACTTTTCCAAAAACGCATTAAGTTTTTCAAAGTCAAACTGCTGGTTATTTTTCACAAGGTCAAGAATGAACTCGTTCAACTTTGCCATCATCCCATCAAGTATTGTGTTAAGCTGGATGGAGTTGACCGAATTAGTCACCTTCTTTTTTTCGTTCCATTGGTCGGAATACACCTTTACCGGTGTTCCAATCCATTTCCGCTTGCCTTCCGAAGTTACTTCGATTTGAACAAGTCCTTTTTTGGTTTTCGTGGCGACTTTCTTTCTGTCGAACACGAATTTCATTGTTGGGTACTTCATGCTTTTTAACGTTTTAAGTTAGTAAATAGTTAAATCGGAAAACGGTATCACATTTTTGGTATCAAGTAAAAATGTTGGTATCATATTGGTATCAAAAACAACTTCTTTCTCCGTATTTCTCTGTATTTATCCGCTTAATAGATGTTAATAGAATGCGGGAGGTAACAGCTTGATAGACAATAATAAACGCTTCAAACAACTGATAGACAACAAAAAAGGCAGCTACCGAAGTAACCGCCTTTCGTGATTCCGTTGCGATTCGGAATATAAAATACTATAAAACCAATACATATAACATAATATTAAAAATCAGAGTAATATAAAAATATTATATTGCATACCATTGCATTATGTTGTGCAATATTTGAACTGAGTTGTGCAATTTATGTATATTTGCACAACCGATATAACAGAGAATATATGACTACAGTAAAAGCATTTATAAGAACTGGGAAGAAGGATAAAGAGGTAAATGTCAGATTTCGATTATCTGATGGACGCAATGTACAGTTATTCCACAAATCAGATATTATGGTCTCTCCTACTCTTTGGGATGCCAAGACTGAAAAATATAAGGCTAAAAGTATTATAAAGTTAGACATAAGAACATCATTTAACACATCTATTGAAGAACGGAAGAATCTAATTTTATCCATTTATGGGAGCAACAAAGAATTAACCAGTGAAAAACTGGAAATCTTAATAGACCAGCACTTACATCCTGAAAAATATAACATCAGCAGTGAAGAGGAATCCATGTGTAGTATGTTCCAACGCTATGTTGACGGATGGCTAAATGCAGGTGTAATAGGTCCCGGCAGAAAGAAACATTACGATGTAGTGATAAGGGAACTGACTCGATTCCTCATTATCAATGGCATTGACGGGTTGCCGGTCAATGAATTCAATAAGGAACATATTCTAAATTTTCGTGATTTTCTACGCAAAGAATACACTCTGGTTGAAAAATTTCCAGAACTGTACGCAGAAATGAATAAGCGGAATATACCATCAAAGGAAAGAAGCCAGAATACAATTGCTGAGAAACTATTATTATTACAAGCATTTATGGTGGAGCTTGAAAGTAATGATGTTATTCCCGTATCTCCTTTCCGCAAGATAGGAAAAGAAAAAGAGTCCATTATGAAGCAACAATATGACGAGCCTTTCTTTCTCACCAAAACAGAATTCAATGAAGTTGTCCACAAAGAATGTCCCGAAACATTGCAGCGAGTAAAAGATGTATTCGTTGTTCAATGTTGTTTCGGTTGCCGTATAGGTGATTTCAGACGATTCACTTTTGATAATATCAGCATTGAAGAAGGAATACCTTACATTCATTATTTACCTCAAAAAACACACAAGGATGGACTTATACGCACTGAGATAAAAACTCCCATCATTCGTATTGCTTATGATATTATTATGAAGTATAAAGGTAGGCTACCAAGCAATGCTTTGTTACCCTATTATCCTGATGGCAATGGTGAAACCGGGTACAATTATCAAATAAAAAAACTACTTGAATACTGTGAGATTAGCCGGAAAGTGGCAATGTTTAGTGCGGCATTGGGAACAAATGAATACAAATCCATATATGAGATTGCAAGCAGTAAACTTGCCCGTAAAACTCATGTAGATTTAATGAATAAAGTTCAGATAGATAAATACGCAGCAGGCCTTCATGCAAAAGGCAGTGGAGCCGTAGACAGATATACTGGATTAGGTATAAAAGAACGTTTTATTTTAATGTGTGCGGCTTTTGGCTGTAATCAGTATGAAGTTGACGATGATTTATCTGTAATGGAATAGGCTCACTTAGTATCTCATATTGATACTCTGTTATTTGACACCATCCCCGTAGTTGAGCCGCTACGGGGATTTTTTATATTAATTTGTCAATGTCAACTCCCAGCTATCCATAATGGTCATCTCCCAATGTGGAATTCCACCACTATCCTTGACTGATACTCCATATACAGAAAGGCTCTTACCCAGACTGTCATATTCCATTAAGGCAGCTTCCTCTCCTTTCCGAATACGGAGATTCATAAATCCAGTCATTTCCTCCCAATCGGTAGGTCCAATGGAAAGATGTTCTATTATGCGTCCTCTTACCGATGCTCCAATAGCAAATTCCTTGATACGGTTCAAATATGATTGAGCTTCCTTATAGGTCATAGTACAAAAGTATGAAGTCTTAATGAAAAACAAAAAACGGGCGGCTTATCCAGCTGCCCCTTCTACAAATTCCTTCAACCGATACAATCTATCAATGGCCGGATTATAGAAAGCATCCGGATAATGCTGTTTAATATCACAGATATTCGCATTAACATACATGGAGGTATCAAAAATATGTTCTGCCTCACTTAATGTCACCTCTTTAGGCAATTGTGCGTTCTCAGCCCATTTCATTAAGGCATTCACGCTTTCTTCGTCATAATTGTATGCCATATTTTTTTGTTGCAAAGATAAATCATAGCAGAGAGAAGCCAAAGAAAAAAGGTAGCTTATTGGACTGCTTTACCTATCAAAACCTTGCTAAGTAATGTAATCATTCTATTTTCCGCCACGACAATTTTATCGGCTGTTTTTCAGCCGATAAAATAAAAATGCCCGCAAGAAAATATTTTTGTTTTAACATTCCGGTTTATAAAAACATGGTAGAAGAGTCTTCTTGTCGCAGTCCTTACCATGAAGAATACATTCGAACAGGTGCTTCAGGTAATCCTGAGGGTCTATGCCATTAAGCTTACAGCTTTCTATCAGAGAGAAGATGAATGCCGAGTTTTCTGCCGCATCCTCACTGCCTATGTTCATACAGTTCTTGAGCAACAGCTTTACCGGTTTCATCCTTTGTTCACAGAGGTTGTTCGATATTTCCGCTGCACCGTCCTTGAGGATATTTCTCAGGGACTTCCACTGGTTTAACGTATAATTGACAGCCTTTCTCATCAGTTCGTTAGCCATAATCTTCGCATCCTGCATCATCATGACCACCTTATGATGGATACTTTCAAGGATCGGTCCTGTAAGCTGCCGTCTTTTCCCCTTTATCTGCTCACCGCTGAGCTTCATGGTGCGGAACAGATCTTCATTCATGAACATATCGCCGATAGAGTCTATTATCTCCATCGCTGTCCTGTCCGAAGGCAAGGCGTCAACCCACAACCTTCTGCAGTGCGTCCAGCATCCTATATGAAGCACCTTTGAGTCTTCTCCATCAAACATTCTGTAAACCGTATATCCGTCAGTGGAAAGGGTCCCCATAAAATGTTCCAGGAACGACTTCGCCACATCGGATGACCTGCTGCCGTTGTTATAGTGGTAATAGACCATCTTCATATGCTTTGCAAAGAATGCCCATAAGTACTTTCTCCTGTAAGCCTTGCCTTCCTTTGTTTCGA
>NZ_JABXJH010000111.1:0-5062 GCF_013373675.1 Bacteroides sp. L10-4 | reverse complement strand
GATTCTGAAACATGGAAGAAAGGCAAAGTCGCTTGTCAAATATGGATTGGAAGAGATTTCGACCATACTTATGCGTCCGACTTATACCCCAAAATTCGATGTTTTCAAATTTTTGTCATGTACTTAAATCCAAAACAGAAAAAACAAAAAAGCTATGGGAAAAACGGATTACAGAAAACACGACATTAAGCATGGAGTCTGTACAATGAAATGAAAGCCCGCATCGTAATACCCGGAAAGTACATACTGAAATTACTCAGGGGAGAGAGTTAATAATACAAGAAAAATAGAACATTTAGCGGTAATCCCAATGAATTACCGCTATCTTTTTACTCAATACGTTTAATAACTAGAATTTCTTGTTTCTTCGCCCCTTCCACAGTCTAGTCATATCCTCCAGCGTCTTGCCTTTTGTCTCTGGTACGAGTTTCCAGACAAACAGTGCAGCTATCACACAAATGATTCCGTATAAGCCGTAGGCAAACATGTGCCCGAACTTGTCTCCCATATCTCCCAAAGTCATATTGTACATCGGCACGAAGGTGGCAGATACAATAAAGTTAAATATCCACTGGAAAGCCACGGCAATAGCTACTGCAGCACCACGAATGGTATTCGGGAAGATTTCAGCAATCAGCACCCAGCAGATGGGACCCCAACTGAACATGAACGAAGCACTATAGACCATGATGCTGACAACAGCCAACATTGGAGGAAGCCCTGCCACAACATTACAAAGGGCTACTCCGAAAGCACCTATCGCCATACCGATAGAACCCGAGATGAGCAGCGGTTTGCGTCCCCATTTCTCGACTGTAAAGACAGCCAGTAATGTAAACAGAATATTGATGATACCCATGATGACAGTCTGCACCATCGGGTTGCCCATCCCCATCGTTTCGAAGATACGCGGTGCGAAATAGAGTACGGCATTGATACCTACTGCCTGCTGGAATACGCTCAGCATGATACCGATGAAGATAACCATCCAGCCGTATGTGAAAAGTCTTTCCGTCTTTTCCTCTGCCGTAGCCTTGATTTGTGCCAGAATGACCTTTGCCTGAGCCAATCCATTGATACGGCTCAACACTTGGAGTGCCTTTTCATCCTTACCGCTCATGGCAAGATAGCGCGGCGTTTCGGGAACAAACAGTACAAGCAACGCAAAGATTCCTGCAGGAACGGCTTCGCTAACAAACATCAGACGCCATCCCGTCTCGGTGACCCATGCTGCCGCTTCGGGATTCAGAATCCGGTTAATTCCTTCAATGGCTTTTATCACCGGATTTGAATTCTCACCCAAAATGAGGAAGTTCACGAAGTAAACCACCAACTGGCCGAAAATAATGGCAAACTGATTCCATGACACCAGAGTCCCGCGAATATTGCTCGGTGCAATCTCCGCAATGTACATCGGACAAATGGCAGATGCCAAACCTACACCGACTCCTCCCAATACACGATAGAAATTGAATGCTACAAGCAGTGAATAGGAAGGGATACCATAATCAAAGAAAAGAAATTCCGGATTGTATGAGCCCAATGCCGACAGAAAGAACAAGACACCGGCTATGAAAAGAGAATTCTTACGTCCCAGATTGGATGCGAAGAACCCCGAAAGAGCACTACCGATGATACATCCGATAAGTGCGCTGGAAGAAGTGATGCCGTGAATCGCATCTGTGTAGACAAAATCAGAAGCACCCATAAAGAATGCTTGGATCCCTTTGTCGGCGCCGGATATAACTGCTGTATCGTAACCGAAAAGCAACCCTCCGATTACGGCTACAAGAACAATGGAAAAGAGGTAGAGTTTACTGCCTTTTTCTGTATAATTCATGATAATCTTGATTTAATTGATAATGGAAAATGAAGAATGGATAATTAGGATTATCGACAGTTTGGCATAGTCACTGCATGGCAACTGTCAATTCTCCTAATTATCCATTAGATTAGCAGTACATGTTTACGATTGCCTCATACAGTTCCTGCTTGCCACTGGTCTGTTTCGGCTCACCGTTAGCTTTCGCGTATGCCACCACATCTTCCAGCGTCAATTTGCCTTCTTCAAATTCCTTACCCTTGCCATTGTCGAAAGAAGCGTAGCGTTCGGCCAGCATCTTCTTATAAGGTGATTCTTCGAGCAGTTTGGCTGCGCTTTCCAAGGCACGTGCCATTACGTCCATACCGGCAATATGGGCGATGAAGATGTCTTCCAAGTCGGTAGAGTTACGACGGGTCTTGGCATCGAAGTTTGTACCACCGTTGCCGAAACCGTCGTTACGGATAATCTGCATCATGGCCTGGGTCAGTTCAAAGTTGTCGATGGGGAACTGGTCTGTATCCCAACCGTTCTGGTAATCACCACGATTGGCATCGATGGAACCGAGCATGCCGTTGTCTACGGCTACTGCAAGTTCGTGCTCGAAGGTGTGGCCTGCCAAAGTAGCGTGGTTCACTTCGATATTCACTTTGAAATCTTTGTCCAGATTGTGAGCCTTCAAGAAACCAATAACGGTCTCGGTGTCTACATCATACTGGTGTTTTGTAGGTTCCATCGGTTTCGGTTCAATCAGGAAAGTACCTTTGAAGCCACGGGCACGGGCATAGTCACGAGCAATGGTCAACATCTGTGCAAGATGCTCCTTCTCACGCTTCTGGTCTGTATTCAGCAATGACATGTAGCCTTCGCGCCCGCCCCAGAATACATAGTTTGAACCTCCCAGTTCGATGGTGGCGTCGATGGCATTCTTGATTTGGACGGCAGCGCGTGCCACTACATCAAAATCAGGGTTGGTAGCTGCACCATTCATATAGCGTGCATGACCGAATACATTGGCGGTACCCCACAACATCTTGATGCCGGTTTCAGCTTGCTTTTGCTTGGCATACGCCACAATTTTCTTCAGGTTGGCTTCGTATTCTTCAATGCTCTCGGCTTCTTCGCATAGGTCTACATCGTGGAAGCAATAATATTCGATACCCATTTTCTGCATGAATTCAAAACCGGCATCCATCTTGTTCTTGGCGGCCTGAACCTTATCTGCCTCACCGTTCCAAGGGAATTTCTTTGTCCCGCCACCGAACTGGTCACCGCCTTCTGCACAAAGAGTGTGCCACCATGCCATGGCGAACTTCAGCCATTCGCTCATTTTCTTACCCATAATAACTTTATCGGCATCATAGTAACGGAATGCCATGGGATTCTTGCTCTCTTTACCTTCGAATTTAATCTTCCCTATTCCGGGAAAATACTCTTTTGTTGCCATAA
Source organism: Bacteroides sp. L10-4 (assembly GCF_013373675.1). NCBI lineage: Bacteria > Pseudomonadati > Bacteroidota > Bacteroidia > Bacteroidales > Bacteroidaceae > Bacteroides > Bacteroides sp. L10-4. The sequence continues at coordinate 1,791 of NZ_JABXJH010000111.1, read as the reverse complement.
GAATTTAATGTTTTAATGTGAGAATACGCTAATGACAGACATATTCATCACGAGGTTAATTATTTAATTTATTGTTTTGATATACTAACGTAATTAATGTACCACTATGCTAATGGCCTGCGGTGTGATAGCACAACATAAACATGACGCAGTCAATTAGCATATCAGACAGTGTTTCCAGCGTGCATATGCATCGGCATAAGCCTGTCGGTCTGCCACTTTCGGCTCTATCACCTCGAGTTTCTCAAGCGTGACAAATGCTTCGTTGTTGTCTTTGTATATACCCACACCGATTCCTGCACCTTTGGCGGCACCGACAGAACCGTCGGTATCATACAGTTCAATGACAGCTCCCGTCACACCGGCCAATGTCTCGCGAAATAGCGGGCTAAGGAACATATTAGCCTTGCCGGCATGAATTTTCTGCACGGGGATGCCCATTTGCTCCATGATGTCGATTCCATATTTGAAGGAAAAAACGATGCCCTCTTGTGCTGCACGGATAATATGTTGTTTGCCGTGCTGATTGAAGTTGATGCCATGAATAGAGCAACCTATTTCCTTGTTCTCCAGCATACGCTCCGCACCGTTCCCAAAAGGCAGGATGCTGATGCCTGCACTGCCGATAGGAGCTTGTGCAGCCAGCTGATTCATATCATTGTAAGAGATGCCTTCGGGAGCAACGGTGCGCTTCACCCACGAATTGAGGATGCCCGTACCGTTGATGCACAGCAGGACGCCCAAACGGGTTTGCCCGGCAGCATGGTTGACGTGTGCAAAGGTGTTGACACGTGATTTGGGATCATAATTCACTTCACCGTTCACGCCATATACCACTCCAGAAGTACCGGCGGTAGAGGCTATCTCACCGGGATTGAATACATTGAGGGAAAGAGCATTGTTGGGTTGGTCGCCGGCACGGTAAGTAATAGGCGTACCTTCTTTCAAGCCCAGCTCTGCGGCAGCAGCTGCATTGACACGTCCCTGCTCAGAGAAAGTCGGCTTGATGTCCGCAATCAGAGAGGAGTCGAATCCATAATAGTCCATCAGAAAGTCTGCAACCCGGTTGTTCTTGAAATCCCAGAACATTCCTTCGGACAAACCGGACACGGTGGTACAGATGGTGCCACTCAACTTCATGGCGATATAGTCACCCGGCAGCATTATCTTATGAATCTTTTCGTAAACGGAAGGCTCATTTTCCTTAATCCAGGCCAATTTGGAGGCTGTGAAGTTACCTGGAGAATTCAGCAGATGTGAAAGACAAGTCTCCTCTCCCAATGTCTCGAATGCTTTTTGTCCGTAAGATACAGCTCTGGAGTCGCACCAGATAATGGCGGGACGCAATACCTGCTGATTTTTATCTACGCATACCAAGCCATGCATCTGATATGAGATACCGATTGCTTTGATGTCTTCTGCGTCTACCCCCGATTCTGCCAGTATAGCTTGTGTAGCCAGCTTTAGATTTCCCCACCAATTTCCGGGATCTTGCTCTGCCCAGCCGGGCTTTACTGCCATTATTTCCGCTTCAGTCTTGGGAAAGAAGACAGACGATACGCATTTGCCGCTTTCCGCATTTACCAGACTCGCTTTTACAGACGAGCTGCCAATGTCATAACCTAATAAATACATTCCTATCAATTAAAATTAAAGAATTAACAATTTAAGTTTCGCAAGTTCAGCTTGCTAGTTTTAATTTGTAAATATCGCATATATGGTTCATCTCTTCCGACCTGTTAATCATCACATCATAGATATCCTCATCGGCCAAACCGAAGAGGTTTGCTA
>NZ_JABXJH010000110.1:0-5080 GCF_013373675.1 Bacteroides sp. L10-4 | reverse complement strand
TAATCGGGAGGATTTGGTTAACTTTGACTGAGTCCTTGGAATTAGTAGTTTTCATGGAGAAAAGTCGCCAAACTTTTCCTTTAAATTACTAAATTTCAGGGACTTTTGCAGATTTAATCACTTGAAAATTAAATGTTTAACAGCATATATTTAATTTTTGTCATCTACTAAAGGTAATTTCACATACGAAGATTATATAGCCAATGAGGACATACAGAATACATTGAAAGATTTGAGAGTTGATATAGATAAGTTCTGGTTTCTGCTTCTGTTCATCTTCGACTATACTTGTGGCACGTGCTTGGATGGAATGAAAGCTACAGGCATAGGAATAGAACAGCTCACCAAATTCGCTAAAGCCATAGCTGACAACCATAAGGAGATTAACCAATTTGGAGTAAGTTTTAAAAAGCCTATTACCGTCTCTGTAAAGATTGAAGGCAAGCATCAGATAGTAATTGACAATGCCAATGCGATAGGTTACTTGGCTACTATCATTGCCAACAACCTAAAAGAGATAGAGGAACATCCTTGGATGCAGAACCAACAAGTCAGCATAAGCACCCATGCAGAAGAAAAGGAATCCGTTCAGATATGGCTGTTCTATAAGATGTTCAATGACTTCTTCAATTTAGAGCCATATAATAAGCTGTTTAATGTCAGACAGAAGAAAGGAAGCACCATATCACTTAGTAAGACATTGCTCATATCAAGGCTTATCTACTTCACTAAGCTATCTAAACATAGTAAATTCTCAGATGATGAAGATGTCCTAAAAGGTTACATCAAGCAATATAAAGACAAGAGAATTGATACTGCGAACAGCATATACTTCTAATAAACTTCTGATAATTAATACAGTCCTGCTCCGTACCATTAAGAGGGTACATAAGAGCAGGACTTTTTTTCTCTCTTTTAATCCTGCCATTATATCCCATCTTTGCAGCGTCAAAACGATAGCGGACGAGCTGACAATTAAGAGGGGAAGTAAAACCACCCATTAATTTCTCTCTTTTAATCAGCCCAGAAGCAAGTAGTTTTGCAGCGTAATCAGAAAGCCAAGTGCGCATAGGTTGGACGGTTACAAAGAACTTAATTTGATAATTAAAAACAAGATGACAATGAAAACAATGACTAAGACAGCAGGAAAGACTGCAACCAGCAAATCAGTAGCTAATGCTAAAGCTGGAAAGGCAGTGCGCACTCTCAGCTTACAACAACAGTTGATTAAAGCTGAAAGAGATTTGAAGAACATAGTTAACAGACAGTTGGGAGAAACCGTTCTACACGCCCAAGAGTTAATTGTGAAACAATTAAAGCAGGCTATTGAAGAGAAGAATAGTAAAGCCCTCACACTTAAAGACGAACCTATTACATTCCAATTAACTAAAACTGAGGAGAAGGTCTCTAAGAAGATTGCCTTTGTAAAACATAACAGAAGCATTGATTCAAAGAAAGTAGATACGTTCATTGCTATTATTGACAATGGCAAATATGAAGAAGCCTATCCCATCATCGTGATAGAAGCTTCAAAACTAATAAAGGCAGGATATGTCGTAACAGATGTAAACGGTAGAGTTCTGACAGAAGAAGAGGCAGAAGGCTACTTTGTAATCTTGGACGGTCAACACAGAAGCACAGCATTTGCCAAACTAAACTCTGTCAAAGGTAATATGACTATCCCCAATGTCTTTGTTAAGGATATTAAGGATATAGGAACTTATTTGGAAGAAATCAACAGAGTTGGTAATTGGGATATGAAAGCCAAGATAGGGGTTGCTGCCTTGACATCCAAAGATGAACTCTTTGAGAATATGGCTGAACTAATCCAACAGGGATTCAATCCTACGACAGCAGGTCTGATTTATACCAAGAAGAACATTCCAGAGAAGATATTGAACAAGGTTTTAAGAAGAGAAGAATACAATCTACCAAAAGATGCCATAGTTGACATCAAGAGAGGTAACGATTTTATAACTCTATGCAAAGCTGCCAAAATCAGCGTCACATTTCTCACTAAACGTTACTTCATTAAAGGATTTAACAGTTATGCTAAAGTACATGGCGAAGAACAAGCATTCAAGGCTTTGGATAAGCTAAAACAATTAGAACTTAATGATGACAAACTAAAGAAAATAAAGGAAGATGATGATTTTCAAGCAATGCTACAAAATGCTTTAGAAGCATAATACATACTACGGAGCAAAGCCCATGTGACAGGTGGGCTTGTTCTCCCCAAGTTCTTAGAAATTCTGAATAGTCTAAAGTCTGATTACTAAATGTGTGGTCTTATCATTAGTTTCTCACTTATGGAGTTACTATCTTTACAGTACTACAAGCAGATAATCCCACCACATAGATTGACGGACTTACAAACTATTCAGAATATCTAAAATGGAAGAATTTACTTATGAGCAGATAAGAGTTAAGGCTCTTAAACAGGGAGTAAAAGATAACAAGGTTCACATTGGATTGTGGGCTAATCTTAATAACTATCTAAAGACAAGGAGAAAGAAGAATGGAAAGGTTGCTACCTATTATATCTCATTGCAGAAGTTGGCTTATTAATTCACTGATATTTAAACTGATATGATAATTCATCTGCCAACAGGAAAGAAGTTTCACAACAGAAAGGAAGCCAAGATATACTTTGGAACTGCCTACTATTACAAAATGGAACGTGAGAAAAAATATTTAGTGTTTACCAATACTATTCAATCAGCTACTAATGAATATGAAGATACAATTAAAGCACCTGCAAAACAGGACAAGTAACATCAAACAAGAATATGCTACCATTAACAAGTCTATTATAGATAAACTCAATCCACCCAATTTGTACAGGTTCTTCTGTCTGTCCTTATATAGAAATGACTATTATAAGGTCAGATGGAGAATCAAGGATTTAGCCAAACGAACAGGAGAGAAAGAGGATGCACTAAAGAATTTCAATAAGGATATAGAAGCTGTGTTGATTAGAAAGAGATACTGGGAAGCCATCAACCACCCTCTTATTGACTTTACAATGAGAAGTCTTTACTGCATCCCACCCATAGACCATCCCAACTTTATAACACTGTCCCACCTCTTTATGAAAGTGGATTTGGATATTAAAGTGAAAGGATATTATATCAAGCTCTTATTGATAGCAGAAGATAACAAGATATTGCTTTCTCTTAATAAGTTGGCTGACAAATTGGGAATGGGTAAGAAAAATGTAGAGAGTTACAATCTGGATTTATATGGTGCAGGTCTGTTAAGATATATACCCAAAGGGATAGAGCTTACTCCAAAGGAACTATTATTAGACAATGATATAGCCAAACAACGTAAGGAGTGGAATCCAATCAACTCAAAAAACGTGGTTAAGATAGCTTTCAAGTCCAAATAACAGGCAAGCAGGATTTTTCGTACTGTTTATTAATATATTAAGAGATGGTACGAATAATCCCAAGTCTGCCTTATTCTGACTTTAGAGACATCTAAAGTTGGATTTTTAAGGTTGGAGATAGGCAGACTTTATAAATGGTACTTCACAATACCGATTTAAAAATCACAAGAGTTATACACGAGACATCCCTACCTACATAAACACCCCCTCATGGCTCTAAATAGAAAAGAATACTTTAGAAATACAGTCTGATAGCTGACTGAAATAAGCATTCTTATTAATCCAAGAGCAGGCACGATGCACTATTGCCACTGCTTACCAATAATTTACTAATGCTCCTCATTTCCTTTGAAAGAATCTTTAGGGAAAGACATAGGACAGCCTAAGATGCAAGCGAAGAAATTCACTTGTGTGTTAGGTTTGTTCTTGTTAAATCCATTCAATCAATAACCATTTAATTCAATTTCATTATGAGAGATTTAGTAATTATGCCAGCTATGGCACAGCGTAGAGAATCATTAAACATAGGTGAGTTTGCAGAAGAAGCAATCATTGTGGAAGAAGTAGCAGCACCCAAGAGAGTAAACCATTTCATTGAAGCCAACACGCAGGAAGTAACCTTACAGCACTTACAGCAAGACTGCATCATTCCAAGTTTTGCATCAATGGAGGAAACCATAAGCCACCAATCCTTTATAGGTGCAGTAGTAGATGCAGCTAAGGATTACTTTCATGGAGAACAGTTTGATATGCCAGAGATTAGAATCTCACACCCTATCAATGGCAGAATACCAAGTGCATTAGGTAAGAAAGCATCTGAATTGACAGACGAAGAGAAAACTTTGTTCTATCAGAGAATGTGTTTCTGTTTTGAAATTCCATCCATTGTACATGATGAATACGGTAATCGTTTAGCGTTATCCATTGGTGGAGTGAGAGCATATAACGAGATTAACCTATACAGTAAGAAGTCTGTTGAGAGATTTAAAATCTTCATAGGCTTTCGTAATCGTGTGTGCTCAAATTTAATGCTTACTACTGACGGCTTGCAGGATAAGATAGAAGTCCTAAGCGTACAGGAACTATATGCAGCAGCATTGAATCTGTTCCATGCTTACAACCGATCCAAAGACCTGCATCTGTTAAGGACACTTGGGCAGATGTCAATCTCAACGAGTGAGTTCTGCCAGATAATAGGCAGGATGAGATTATATCAAGCTCTTACACCCAACCAACAGAAACGCTTACCTCGTCTATTGTTGGGAGACAGTCAAATTAATGCAGCTTGTAGAGCATTCGTTTCTGATGTGAATTTCAAGAGTACTGGGGACAGCATTACAGGCTGGCAGCTCTTAAACCTGCTCAATGGTTCTGTAAAGTCAAGTTACATTGATAACTTCTTGGAGAGGAATCTAAACTGTACAGAGTTTGTACAAGGCATTCAACGTGCCAAATTAGGAGATAGTGAATACGCTTGGTTCTTGGGCTGAGTGGATTGTTGATTGAGAGAGGAAGGGACATCATTAAGTTGGTGTCCTTTCTTCATACTTAATAATTAACTAATTTAAGTTTCGCAAGTTCAGCTTGCTAGTTTTAATTTGTAAATATCGCATATATGGTTCATCTCTTCCGACCTGTTAATCATCACATCATAGATATCCTCATCGGCCAAACCGAAGAGGTTTGCTA